>NZ_JBOZPB010000074.1:0-508 GCF_050848685.1 Shewanella sp. MF08487 | reverse complement strand
AAGACGGCTTCATCTTTAAATGCCTGCGGATAACTCTTATGTGATTTTTTTAAACTCATATAGACCTCTTAATTTATTGACCATACTGTCTCAAAATTAAGTGTCCGATGGGATTAGACCAGAACAGACGGGGCGGTCGAGCATCAAAGGTCAGACTTAAACAACATCTCTGTTTAACTGCCAGTTCGCCATCTGATAGGCAGGACGCCTGAATGTCGTGCAATGCAGGGATGCATGAGCATGAGAACGACCATGGCTCTCGTTCATAAACTCAGAAACCCTAGGTTTCTATTCACCGAGTCGACGAGTGAATGCCATGGCAAGCCTGTGTGAGTGGATATCAGCAAACGCTAAACTGCTAACAACTAAAGTTCCCCCGACACTAGGGTCTGTTGATCTTTGCTGTACAAATGTTGCTCAGCAATACATCGGCAGCCACATTAACATAAACGCCAGTGACACCATACTGGCGTAATTTCTTGCTAGCTTGTCATATCTTGTTGATATT
>NZ_JBOZPB010000073.1:0-567 GCF_050848685.1 Shewanella sp. MF08487 | reverse complement strand
TCTTTAACAATTTGGAAAGCTGATAGTATTTAATTGCATGAGTCTGTCATGTAATTAATTACAAAACGTTTAATGCGAAAGCATTGAACATGAGTTCTCAAACACTTTATTAAGTGTCTTGAATATTCAAAGTGAGGTATTTTGCTGTGGTGGCAGAGTATTTCACGTCTAAGGCGCGTCCACTTCCTGGTCGGGAGTGAGACAAGTAAAACCAAGCTGGTCGCAATGCGGCGCAGATGAGTGAAACTCATTTGGGTTGTATGGTTAAGCGACTAAGCGTATACGGTGGATGCCTTGGCAGTCAGAGGCGATGAAGGACGTAGTAACTTGCGAAAAGCGTTGGCGAGCTAGTAACAAGCATTTGAGCTAACGATGTCCGAATGGGGGAACCCAGCAGCATAAGCTGTTATCTGCACATGAATACATAGTGTGTAGAGGCGAACGAGGGGAACTGAAACATCTAAGTACCCTTAGGAAAAGAAATCAACCGAGATTCCCCTAGTAGCGGCGAGCGAACGGGGATTAGCCCTTAAGTCTATGGGGTGTTAGTGGAATGTGTTGGAAAGC
>NZ_JBOZPB010000072.1:0-572 GCF_050848685.1 Shewanella sp. MF08487 | reverse complement strand
GTCCCCGCCATTGATGCTGAGCTAAGGCCTGAAACCTCAGCCATTTTTGCTAACCCCATGTTTGTTCCCATCGCAACAATACAGGCGAAAATTTCACGGGGATCAGCTTCATGCTTTACATAACGATCTAATACATGGGTAAATGCATTTAAAAATCCAGTATTACCCGCAACAAACCACAGTAGATCCGCAATACCAATTCCTGGTAACTGGCTGTAAAAATCGCTATTAACGGATTCATCACTGCTCGGATAAAGCAGCTTCCAACGACGCTTTTCGGCAGCCCCAATTACTTTAATATGTTTGTTGACCCCATCAGAAATATGTTGGTTAATCGCACTATAACGTGCTGCTAGCATAGTATGAAATACAGCCAGAGTATCTTGGATAGGGGCCAATAAAATGGGTGCACCAATATCTTGCAATACTCGTTCTTTATCCTGCCATCTAAGATCGCTTATTAAGTCATCTTCAAAGCGGCGAAATTCATTACTATGTTTAACGTACACATCACCCGCTTCCAGTGAGTTGCGTAGTAGGCGATAGACCAAAAACTCATAGCGATCTACATC
>NZ_JBOZPB010000071.1:0-590 GCF_050848685.1 Shewanella sp. MF08487 | reverse complement strand
GACGTATTCTCAATCTCTGGCCGTGGTACTGTAGTCACTGGCCGTGTTGAACGTGGTATTGTTCGCATTGGTGACGAAGTAGAAATCGTTGGTATCCGCGATACAACCAAGACAACATGTACTGGTGTAGAAATGTTCCGTAAGCTGCTTGACGAAGGTCGTGCAGGCGAGAACTGTGGTGTTTTATTACGTGGTACTAAGCGTGATGACGTAGAACGTGGTCAAGTATTGGCTAAACCAGGTTCAATCAACCCACACACGACTTTTGAATCAGAAATTTATGTTCTGTCAAAAGAAGAAGGCGGACGTCACACTCCATTCTTCAAGGGTTACCGTCCACAGTTCTACTTCCGTACAACAGACGTAACCGGAACTATCGAATTGCCAGAAGGCGTAGAGATGGTAATGCCTGGTGACAACATCAAGATGAAAGTGACCTTGATTTGCCCAATCGCGATGGACGAAGGTTTACGCTTCGCTATTCGTGAAGGTGGCCGTACAGTAGGTGCTGGTGTAGTAGCGAAAATTTTTGCTTAATAGCAAAGATTAGCAACACACAAAAAAGGAAGCTAAGGCTTCCTTTTTTATTT
>NZ_JBOZPB010000070.1:0-611 GCF_050848685.1 Shewanella sp. MF08487 | reverse complement strand
GTAAACGTGGGCACCATTGGTCACGTTGACCATGGTAAAACCACTCTAACTGCAGCTATTTCAGCAGTACTGGCTAAGACTTATGGTGGCGAAGTGAAAAACTTTGCTCAAATCGATAACGCTCCAGAAGAGCGTGAGCGCGGTATTACTATTAATACTTCTCACATCGAATATGACACACCAGCACGTCACTACGCACACGTAGACTGCCCAGGTCACGCTGACTATGTTAAAAACATGATCACTGGTGCTGCACAGATGGACGGCGCTATTTTGGTTGTGGCTTCAACAGACGGCCCAATGCCACAGACACGTGAGCACATCCTGCTTTCTCGTCAAGTTGGCGTACCATACATCATTGTGTTCATGAACAAGTGTGACATGGTAGATGACGAAGAATTACTGGAATTAGTAGAGATGGAAGTGCGTGAACTTCTGTCAGAATACGACTTCCCAGGTGATGATTTACCAGTAATCCAAGGTTCAGCTCTGAAGGCGCTTGAAGGCCAACCGGAGTGGGAAGCTAAGATCCTTGAGCTGGCAGCAGCACTTGATTCTTACATTCCAGAACCACAACGTGACATCGATAAGCCGTTCCTACTGCCAATCGA
>NZ_JBOZPB010000007.1:0-167954 GCF_050848685.1 Shewanella sp. MF08487 | reverse complement strand
CGGAAGTGAATGTGTTACAAAGCTCGGTTACGAGTTAAATCATAAGTCCGGGTCCCCTTCGTCTAGAGGCCTAGGACACCGCCCTTTCACGGCGGTAACAGGGGTTCGAATCCCCTAGGGGATACCACATTTTGGTTCCTAGCAGATAACTAACGTGTTGTTTGGTAAGAACAAAGGTATCGATATCATAGCCTACATGAGTCGATATACTGCTCTTAATTGAGCGCCTCAGTTATGAGGTGAAACATAAGTCCGGGTCCCCTTCGTCTAGAGGCCTAGGACACCGCCCTTTCACGGCGGTAACAGGGGTTCGAATCCCCTAGGGGATACCAATTTTAATCAAGGTTTATCGAAACTTTGGTTAAAGACAATAAACCACCTTAAGGTGGTTTTTTTGTCTCTAAATTTTGAGTGTGAAATTGAGAATTAACTCGATTCATTTATAAGTCATCCGCCCTGAGTTATTCATCGAAGTAATCCTTCAATGCAATCCACTCATGACGATAAATAAGGCCGCAAACTGTAACTCTGTTTAATCACGCGATAAAACTTATTAAGGCGCCTTCCTGCTTAACTCTATGCTAACCCTCTATTAAAAATAATCTTTCGGATTGTTTAATGTCTGACATTTTGAATGCTATTACTCTCAATGCTAATAGTCCCAATACTGATATTGTGAACCGTTAATAGCGATTTATCTCATTTCTCCAATAGCTGAGCGAGTGAGGTTTTAAGTGAGCGGTTCTTATAGCTACGAGTATGGTAGAGGTGTCGCGTTAAACTGGCTGGTAATTTGAGTGAAAGTGAGGGGGAGGTTTCCAAAAAGAGGGCTGTATTAAGGTATGTATATAGTTGAGATAAAAAAAGGCGACACTCATTGCTGAGTGTCGCCTTTCGTCATCTAACTTTTGGCTTAATCTACACCTAAGAATCCACCGGTTTGGTGCGCCCATAGTTGGGCATAAATACCGCCAGCGGCGATAAGTTCTTGGTGTGTGCCTTGTTCGACGACTCGGCCTTGATCTAACACGATTAGCCTATCCATTGCGGCAATGGTTGAAAGTCGATGGGCAATGGCGATCACTGTCTTACCTTGCATTAATTCATATAAGCTTTCTTGTATTGCCGCTTCAACTTCTGAATCTAGCGCAGAAGTGGCCTCATCAAGTAGTAAAATCGGTGCATTTTTTAATAAAACCCGTGCGATGGCGATACGTTGTCTTTGTCCGCCAGAGAGTTTTACACCCCGCTCACCGACTTGAGCATCTAAGCCATGGTTACCGTTAGGATCGCTTAAGCTTTGAATAAAGTCATAGGCTTGAGCTTGCTTAATGGCGCTGTCGAGCTGTTCTTCACTGGCACTTGGATTACCGTAAAGAATATTCTCGCGGATAGTGCGATGCAAAAGTGATGTATCTTGCGTGACCATGCCTATTTGCGAACGCAGTGAATCTTGCGTTACCGTTTTGATGTCTTGGTCATCAATATTAATCTGACCTTTTTCAACATCATAAAAACGCATGAGTAAATTGACTAGGGTCGATTTACCCGCGCCAGAACGGCCAACAAGACCGACTTTCTCACCCGCTTTAATATGCAGATTCAGATCTTCAATCACGCCAGTCTGTTCACCGTAATGGAAACACACATGTTTGAAATCAATCTTACCTTGATTAACGATAAGCGGTTTTGCGTTAGGTTCGTCTTGGATTATTGTTGTTTTTGATAGCGTGTTCATCCCATCGATGACGGTGCCAATATTTTCAAATAATGAACTGATTTCCCACATTATCCACTGTGACATGCCGTTTAAACGCAGTGCTAAACTCACCGCTATGGCAATGGAACCGACAGTAATAGCGCTATCGGTCCATAAGGCAATCGATACCGCTGCAATACTAAAGGCCAACATATAGTTAATAATCTGCACGCTGACACTAATGCCAGTCACTAAACGCATCTGACGATACACAGTATCTAAAAATATTTGCATACTGGATTTAGCGTATTCAGCCTCTTTTTGTGTGTGAGCGAATAATTTTACTGTGGTGATGTTGGTGTAGCTGTCGACGATACGGCCTGTCATGGTTGAGCGTGCATCGGCTTGCTCAGTAGAGACACTTTTTAACTTAGGTACAAAATACCATTGCAGCCCAACATACAATGCGAGCCACACTAACATGGGGAGTACGAGACGCACATCGGCGCTGGCGATCATCACTAGCATAGAGGTGAAATACACTAAAATGTATACCAGTACATCGAGCAATTTCATCACAGTTTCGCGCACGGCTAAGGAGGTTTGCATCACTTTAGTCGCGATTCGCCCCGCAAAATCATTTTGATAAAATGACACACTTTGCTTCAGCAAATAACGATGTGCGAGCCAACGAATCGACATAGGATAATTGCCGAGTAAGGTTTGATGCATGATAAGCGCATGCAGTAATACCAACACAGGCATGACAATCAGCATCATCACGCCCATGAGTATTAAGGTTGTCCCTTCATCTTGAAATAAGGTCTGTGGATCTTTTTTCACAAGCCAATCAACTAACTGGCCCATAAATCCGAACAATGACACCTCAAGCATGGCCAGCATTGCGGTCAGAATAGACATTAGGATTAATGGCAGCTCGTAGCCTTTAGTATAGTGACGACAAAAAGCATAAACCCCAGTAGGTGGCTTAGTGGGTTCGTCATCGGGGAGGGCTTCAACCCAAGATTCAAATCGTTTAAACATGAATTAACTCTATGTTGAGATAAAAAATAGTCGTATTTATACCTAAATAACCAGCTGCTGTTGAAACTCGTATCCTCAGGTAGCTTGGGTATAGCATATAGGATTTCATGCATTAACAGCATGGAAATGATTGAGTTCCGTTTTCCGCTAGTGCTACATGTTAGTTTTACGTAAAGTAATCAACAAGAAATTAATTGTGAGCGAATATTGTCGGGCGTGATGAAAAATGAGTGCAGATAGAGCGTCTGAGAGTGCAAATGAGCGTGATGAAATAGATTCGGTGCATTCGCTGGAGTCCATTGCAGGGCAACTTTCTGCGTCCATTTGCCGTGAGGCGAGGATGAGCCGCGATCCGCGGTTTGATGGTAAGTTTTTTGTGGGCGTATTAACGACGGGCATTTATTGCCGAACTGTGTGTCCTGCCGTGGCACCAAAAGAGCAAAATGTGCGTTATTTTGATTCGGCCATTAAAGCCGCGCAGGCAGGATTACGCCCATGTTTACGTTGTCGCCCCGACAGTGCGCCGGGCTCGAATCCTTGGAAGGGGACTGGCACAACGTTAGCGAGGGCCATTAGCTTAATCGAAGCGGGCGCCTTAGCGGGAAAATCATCGGGAGAGCCAGCTTCGA
Source organism: Shewanella sp. MF08487 (assembly GCF_050848685.1). Classification (NCBI taxonomy): domain Bacteria; kingdom Pseudomonadati; phylum Pseudomonadota; class Gammaproteobacteria; order Alteromonadales; family Shewanellaceae; genus Shewanella; species Shewanella sp. MF08487. The sequence continues at coordinate 164,582 of NZ_JBOZPB010000007.1, read as the reverse complement.
CAGTAACACAATTGGCTGACCGATTAGGGATCAGCAGTCGTTATCTTAATAAGCTATTTACCGAAGGCTTTGGCACTTCGCCAAAACAATATGCCTTATACCGGCAGTTACTGTTTGCGAAACAATTATTGCACCAAACCCAATTATCTATCACTCAAGTCGCGATGGCGGCGGGTTTCAACAGTATTCGCCGTTTCAATGAGGCGTTTAAGCAAACCTTGCAATTGACGCCGACGCAGTTAAGAAAGAGTGCATTAACCAAAGCGGCAAAGGAGTCCATGATTGAGCCATCAACGATTGAGCCATCAACAGGATTCGGTGAAATTGATACTTTGGGTGAATTTGTGCCGCACTATGGATTAACCTTGTATCAGTATTATCGTCCGCCGCTAGATTGGGCATCGCAGCTGGCATTTTATCGCTTACGTGCAGTGACGGGGATGGAATGGTTCTCGCCGCAAAGGAGTCATCCACAAGCGAGCGAAGCAGTGCATCTTGAACAGGAGGCGAACTTTACCACTGAAGTTAAAGCTAACGGGCTTGAATATGGTCGTTGTTTTGCCCTAGGTAAGATGCGCGGCACAGTGGATATTATCCATGAGCCTAAGCTAAATCGCTTCAAACTCGCGATAATGTTGACCGAAGACTCTCCTGTCGATGAGCTACAATTGCTGGTCACTGAAGTGCGGCGCATTTTAGATCTCGATGCGGATATGCTGCAGATTGAACAAGGCTTAAGTGCGCTACCAAGTTTAGGATTAACACCGTTTTCGGGATTACGCATTCCCGGTGCAGGTTCCTTATTTGAGGCGGCCTGCCGTGCGATTTTAGGCCAGCAAGTGACGGTCGTGCAGGCAACTAAGTTACTGAATATATTAGTTGAAGCCTATGGCGATCGTTTTAGCCTCAATGGTTGTGAGTATCGATTATTCCCTACACCCGAGGCCATTCGTGAGGCGAGTCTAACAGAGCTAAAAATGCCCGGCGCTCGTAAATTAGCCCTCAATGCGCTCGCGGCGTTTATCTGCGCACATCCTGAGGCGAGTGTCGATGATTGGCTAAGCGTTAAAGGCATAGGTCCTTGGACGATAGCGTATGCCAAGCTTCGTGGCTTAGGTGATCCAAACGTGTTTTTGCATACCGATTTGATTGTTAAAAAGCATTTGCTTGCTTTGTATGGCAAGACCCATAGGCTGGATGAAGCCGCTGCGGGTACGGTTAACTACCCGAAGCTGTGCCAGCAACTGAGTCAAGAAATCGCGCCTTGGGGCAGTTATTTAACGTTTCAGCTCTGGCATCAATAACCATTAAGCCGTCTCACATTGAATGGCCAGTTTAAAAAGATGAGTAAGCAGTTCAGTTAAGAACCAAATTAAGATCAAACAAAGAGCAAATAAAGAGACAGATTATGAAACATGCGATTCGTCAATTGAACCAAGCACTAAGCATTGCAGAATATCAGCCCTGCGCCGTGGGTACGTTTATCAGTCCTGTTGGAATATTGCAGTTAAATGCCAATGCCTATGGGCTGAGTCATTTAACGGTTGTCGGCTCGGAACGCACTGAGATTGCGCTTGCCAAGGTGAGTGAGGATGTCCTCAATCAAGCTAAGGTGCATATTAGTGAAACTCAAGTGCAGCTCGCGCGTTATTTTGCAGGTGAACTGATTGAATTTGATGTAAAGCTCGCACCTAAGGGCACTGAATTTCAGCGCGACGTATGGCAAGCCTTGCTCAATCTAGATTACGGACAGAGCTGCAGTTATGGGCAGATTGCCGAGCAAATCGGTCGGCCTAAGGCGGTGCGCGCCGTGGGCGCTGCCAATGGTGCGAATCCCATTGCGATTATCGTTCCTTGCCATAGAGTGATAGGCAAAAACGGCAAGTTAACGGGTTACGCCTATGGGCTTGCGATGAAACAGCAGTTATTAACGCTGGAAACTGCCAAGCATTGACTCGATATTTAAGCTAGAATAGCCGTCTATTAAGATATTGGTGAGCAGTTAAACTTTCTATGACTCAGGCTTCTTCCTCTGCGGCAAGCTTTGCCCAACTCGGCATTATTGCACCCTTGCTAAATCGATTAACCGAATTAGCGTATGTTTCGCCCACACCAGTACAGACGGCGACGATCCCCGCTGTGCTTGCGGGGCGCGATGTGTTAGCCGGTGCTAATACGGGCTCGGGTAAAACGGCAGCCTTTGCCGTGCCGCTGTTGCAACAACTTGTTGAAGCAAAAACAGAGGATAAGACAGGCGCTTATGTTCGTTGTTTGGTCTTAGTCCCAACCCGTGAATTAGCACAACAAGTCGCTGACAGCTTTTTATCCTATGCCTCACATCTCAATGGCAAACTGAAAATTGTCGCTGCGTTTGGTGGTGTATCGGTGAATGCGCAAATGCAGAGCTTACGCTCTGGCGCCGACGTACTCGTAGCAACGCCTGGTCGTTTGTTAGATCTGTTGTCGAGTAATGCTATCAAACTTAACCGTGTCAGCGCCTTAGTGCTCGATGAAGCTGACCGCATGTTAAGCCTTGGCTTTACAGAAGAATTAGCCCAAGTGCTCGATGCGTTGCCCGCCAAGAAACAAACCTTATTATTCTCAGCGACATTCCCAGAAGAAGTCCGTGAATTAACGGCAAAACTGCTTAATAATCCACTTGAATATCAATTGCAAAGTGAGCAAGAAAGCACGATTCATCAGCGGGTGATTACCGTTAATCGTCCGATGAAAACCGCATTATTGGCGCATCTGATTAAAGAACATCAGTGGTCACAGGCGTTGATTTTTGTGAGTGCCAAAAATACCTGTAATCATTTAGCGCAAAAGTTATCTAAACGTGGGATCACTGCCGAAGTGTTCCATGGCGATAAAGCTCAAGGGGCGCGTACGCGGGTGCTCGATGGCTTTAAGAATGGTGAGATCAGTGTGTTAATTGCGACCGATATTGCTGCTCGTGGTATTGATATCGATAAACTGCCTGTGGTGATCAACTTTGATTTGCCCAGAAGCCCTGCAGATTATATGCATCGTATTGGCCGTAGTGGCCGCGCCGGTGAAGCAGGTTTAGCCGTGACCTTGATTTCTCATGAGGATTATCACCACTTTGGCATTATAGAAAAAAAGAATAAGCTTAAGCTAGTGCGTGAACAAATTGTGGGTTTTGAAGCTGATGATGAAATGCCGACCGAATTGTTAGAACAAGAAAAGCCAGTCGCTAAGCCTGAAGGTACGGGCAAAAAAAAACGTAAACAGTTACCGCCTGCCAATGCTGAATTTTGGGGTAAAAAATCTTAAGTCGTTGGAAACAAGCTATTCTTAGCTTATCTCTAATGTCCCTTGTCATCTCACTTGTCGTAGGTAAGGTTTATGCAGCACTTATTTTGGTTAGTTGAAGGTAAAGTCGCAGGGCGCAGTGGCCCAAATAAAGATCCTTGGGATTTACAAACGCTCAAAGACGCTGGCATTGGTGCCGTTTTGTCAGTTAATGGCGGTGAAGGCTGCGAACCGAGCGCATTTAAACAGCTTGATTTACGTTACGAATGCATTCCATTGTCGCGCAATGTGCCACCCCAAAATGGAGACGTGGCGATTTGTGTGGCTCAGTTGCCTAAGGCTTTAGCGTTTATTCAGCAATGTGAAGCTGATGATATACCTGTGGTCATTCATTGTCGTTCAGGTAAAGATCGCACGGGTTTAATTATGGCGTATTATCTGATGGTTAACGGCGCAGCACCATTACATGCGGTGAGCCAAGTACGCAATATTCGCGATATCGCTTTTACTGCCGAAGGTTGGGATCAATTTGCTTTTGACGTCTTATATGCATTACAAGACTAAGTCTTTAAAAGCCATTTGGTCGTTAAATCGACTAATTAATAGGTAATAATTTTCATGTGTTTGACCTTAATCATCAATTTTTAATTGTTTTAAGGTTAAGCTATCTCTAGATTCGTTTGAGTGAGTTACCCATATCATTATGAAAAGCAAGGCAAGTCAGTCGCAGGGATTACTACTGTTTAAGTTGTCACAGACCCAAGTATTTGCTTTGGGCACGCTAAAAATTCGTGAGTTAGTGCCGTACACGCCATTAAGTAAAATTCCCCAATCGCACCCGACGATTCTTGGCGCGGCGACTATTCGTGGCCATACTATACCGATTATTGATATGGCGGCCGCTATTGGTTACAGACCGATAACAGCCGATGAATTAGAGAAGTGCTACATTATTATCACTGACTGCCAACGGATGATTATTGGCTTTTTAGTGCGCGGTATCGATAAAATTATCGAGTGTAACTGGCGTGATATTGAAGCCCCTTCAGCCAACTTAGGTAAAAATGCCTATTTGACTGGCGTTACCCGTTTTCAAGATCAATTGGTGCAGTTGCTCGATGTTGAACTGTTATTGTCAAAAATTTTCCCTGATAACCCACAAGCTAACCGCGCTATTTTGACCGATGTGCAGCGTGAAAAACTTAAGCCGATGAATATTCTACTGGTTGATGATTCTAAAGTTGCCCGTAAGCAATTATCCGATGCCCTAGATATGATAAACATACCTTATCGGGTGACCGCAGACGGTAAAGAAGCCTTAGCTATTATGGAGCAGGCGGCACTGGATCATCATCCTATTGATATTTTAGTGAGTGATATCGAAATGCCAGGGCTTGATGGTTATGAATTGGCGTTTGAGGTGCGGGATAATCCGTTAACTGCCAATGCTTACATTATTCTGCACACGTCTCTATCCAGCGAAATTAGCGTGAGCCAAGCTCATCAAGTCGGGGCAAATGAAGCGCTAACGAAATTTGATGCCCATGAGTTGATTGATGCCATGTTGCGTGGTGCTGATTTAGCTATCAAAAAGCACTAATCAAGCAGCGTGTGCGGTTTTTGTGAGCTTTAGGCGAGCAAGAGGGGGATTTTGCTCGCTTATTTCTTTGTAAGACTAGACAAGTCCAGTCACATCCTATAAAAACCTAATGGCCTCATTTTCGAAGGCGTGCGTTGGGGATCTCAACCAAAATATAATAACGATAGGTTAACTCATGAAACAAAAATCATTATTAGCTAAATTGGCTAATGGAAGTCTCGTTATACAAATCTTATTAGGCATCATCGCGGGTGTGGTTTTAGCCACTTTTTCACCTGATAGCGCAAAAGATATCGCTTTTTTAGGTAGCTTATTTGTGGGTGCATTAAAAGCGATAGCGCCAATATTAGTATTCATCTTAGTGGCGTCATCGATTGCCAATCAAAAGAAAAATACTCAAACTAATATGCGTCCTATTGTAGTTCTGTATCTATTTGGCACGTTTGCCGCAGCATTAACCGCAGTCATTTTAAGTTCAATTTTCCCCACTGATTTAGTACTAGTAGCTGGCGTGGAAGGCACAAGTCCGCCACAAGGCATTGGCGAGGTCATCAATACTTTATTATTCAAATTGGTCGATAACCCAGTTAATGCGTTAATGACGGGCAACTATATTGGTATTCTCGCTTGGGGTGTGGGTTTAGGTTTAGCCTTACATCACGCTACCGATTCGACTAAACAAGTGTTTGCCGACATGAGCCATGGTATTTCGCAAATGGTGCGCTTTATTATTCGTTTAGCGCCTATCGGTATTTTTGGTTTAGTTGCTGCCACATTTGCTGAAACCGGCTTTGCGGCAATTGCAGGCTATGCACAGCTATTGGCGGTGTTATTAGGTGCGATGGCGATTATCGCTTTAATCGTTAATCCATTGATTGTGTTCGTTAAGATTAGACGTAATCCGTACCCGCTGGTATTTCAATGTTTGCGTGAAAGTGGTGTTACCGCATTTTTTACTCGCTCGAGTGCGGCAAATATTCCGGTGAATATGGCGCTATGTGAAAAATTAAATCTACATGAAGACACGTATTCAGTTTCTATTCCTTTAGGTGCCACCATTAACATGGGCGGCGCGGCGATCACTATTACAGTATTGACTTTAGCCGCAGCTCATACCTTAGGTATTCAAGTTGATCTACTGACAGCATTGTTACTGAGCGTTGTCGCCGCGGTTTCAGCTTGCGGCGCATCTGGCGTTGCTGGCGGTTCATTACTGCTGATTCCACTGGCTTGTAGCTTGTTTGGTATTTCTAACGATGTTGCTATGCAAGTAGTGGCAGTGGGCTTTATTATTGGTGTGGTTCAAGATGCTGCTGAAACCGCACTGAATAGCTCAACTGACGTTATCTTTACCGCTGCCGCTTGTGAAGCTGCTGAGAATAAAGCTAAAATAAGTTAACGAGTGCTGTTATTCGTATTGAAAATTAATATAAAAGCAGTCACTTAGGTGGCTGCTTTTTTATGGGAGTCGTTATGATCTTTTTTGATTTTAAAGTGCTAGATGCGATAAAGCCTTGGTATGGCATAAATGATACTGTGATGGGCGGTTTGTCCCGCAGTAAAATGATAATTTCGCCTCTAGGTTATGGCGAGTTCAGTGGCCATGTTTCACTGGCTAATGGTGGCGGTTTTGCCTCGGTGCGTTGTGAGTTCACCCCTATAGATGTGAGTGGGTTTACGGGGATTTATCTTGTACTAGATAGCGAGCGAGATAAGCACTATAAAGTGAATTTAAAAGATGTAAACACCCCTCAAAGTACGGTATATCAAGCGGTAATGCCCATGCCAAGTCATCAAATGTTTGGTGTGAATGACACGAAAATCATAAATTGGCAGCGTATCAATATTCCTTTCAGTAATTTTCAGCCGCAATGTCGCGGTAAAGCAATTTCCCGTCCAGATATAGCGTTAAGTCAACTCTGCAGCTTAGGGCTAGTGATTGGTGCCCAGCAAAGCGGTGAATTTTCACTGTCAATTAAAGAAATAGGTTATTACTAGCTTGTGCTGTTATTACTTGTAACTGACAGATATATCATCCATCGACTTGATTAAATAAAAATAAGGCCGAGACACTTACTCTTATAGTGAGTTTTTCGCGGTCGTAGTTAGCGTTCGCCATCATCATGCCGTTTGGGGGGGCGCTCAGAGCGATCAACAATGTACCAATATTATTCAATTGTAAGCGCTAGCACTTTGATAAAATTATGTTTGTTACGCCCCATTGGCTCTATCGCCATCAATGCATGCTATTCCCATTTAGTTGAGATCATACCGCGGCTTAACAGGTCTGATAACTCAGGTCTCTGCATTATAAATTGCGTTATTGGTCTTTTTATGAGCAGTTAACGGTTAAGTGATTGGTATAGGGCAATATTTGCAGTGACGAGCCCAGCGGTAGCGGCATCTTTAACCTAAAAAATTACGTCGATAAATATTATACATAACGCTTTTTATTTTTTGACCTAAAAATAGTGAAATTATCCTTGGCGTTGTTAGTGTGATAATTCACTAAGGATTTATATCAGAAACCTCATTCAAATGAGCCATAAAAGATCCAATAGCTTATTCACTACAGAAATAAGTCTTTTAGCGACCTTTACTTTAGCAATGAGTAAAGAGTGATAATGATCACGTTTTAATTTACACATTGAGCTACACTGCCGATTAATTAATCAAAGGTGTTTATCTTTTTATTTTATAGAGTTAGCAAACATTAATTAACCAAATGATCACATTACATACGTTGTTTTAAGTAATGTGTAGTCATAAGGAGTAAAGAGTCAAATGGGTTCTATGCTTAATGTACTACCAAAACTGACTTTCACCTCAGGTGATTGGGTATTGCATAAGGATATCAGGATGTCTGGAATTGAAAAACGCCGTCGCCTTCATTGGCGGGAGACCGATATGCAAAATCGTGAAATTGTAGGCCGTTGGTTAGATGATCGTCCTTTATTGGGTGACAAAATTACCCTCTATAAAGAAAACGATAAATGTTTTTTAGAAACTTGGTTTAGCGATGGCTGCCATAGTTTAGATGAAGTCTATATAACGCAAACACCCGAAGGCCAAAAGCTAGAAGATGTCGGCGGTAATTTTTTTGGTGAATTCTTTATCGTGACACAGTCGCAGCAATTGCAATTTTGTAATGAGCAGGGCTGTTATTTCCAAGCGGATAAATTAGCCGCCGATGCCGATTTTGCTCAAGGCATGCGCGTCGCTTAAACGACGACAGTCGAATCCGTAAATAACTAAGGTCGCATTTTAGCTCTGTGCTAAGTCGCGACCTTTTGCTTTTATGGGATTGAGTTATTCGCTAAAGGGATGTTTACTGCTAAAAAAGAGCGGTTTAGCCGAATAGGGATGGGTCAGACTTAAGCTTTCTGCATGTAAGCATAAACGCGGTGCGGCTTTGATAACCTCGGCATCACCGTAAAACTCATCGCCTAAAATCGCATGGCCTAGGGCAAGCATATGCACGCGTAATTGATGAGTGCGGCCTGTTTCTGGCGAAAGCTCGATTAAGGTGCTGTTTTCTCGGCGCTCGAGTACACGGTAGTGGGTGAGGGCGCTTTTACCGCCAGTCGCTCCCTTTTGTAACGTCTTTTGATAGGGTGGATGCTCAGAGTCTGGCGCAATCGCGAAGTCAATAACGCCCTGTTCCTGCGTCACATCTCCCATCACTTCAGCAATATAAACTTTCTTACTCTGCCTATCTTGAAACTGCGTTTTTAGATGTGACTCGGCTTTCTTATTACGAGCGAACACCATAATGCCCGAGGTCGCGCAGTCAAGGCGATGCACTAAAATTGTTTCAGGATAGAGTGTTTGCAGACGTGTTAGCGCGCAATCGAAGGTGTGGGCTGCTCGACCTGGGTTAGACAATAATCCCGAAGGTTTATTGATGATAATCAGATCTCTATCTTTATAACGTATGTCTAGCCAGGGAACCGCTGGGGGCTGGTAATCAAATATTTGCATCTTATCCTCATTTTCGCGCGGCCATATTAACAAAATTTACTTAGGCCAACAGCATAATCTGATGCTCGCTCATTTTTTAGAGCGTCGAGGGCAAATATTCAGCTGGCGTCTTACGACCCCAAATGCGGCTGTAAGCCATTAATTGTGGATAAAAAGTGCGAAATGCCGTTTCAATTTCTATCTGCATTTTATCGATAATTTTATGGCTATCTTTAAATAGCGCAGCTTGTGGGTGCTGTTTTGCCACTTGTGTTAAAGCGCGGCGTAGTCCTTGCTCGGTAGTATAACTGCCTAGCCAATCTTCGCTGCGCATGGTTGGAATAAGCGTTAACAAAGATTGAGGATGATATGGGTCACTGCCTTGTGCTGCAAAGGACGCTAGGGCGCCATAAGCCTTTTGGCTAAATGCATCCAGTGGTTCTGGATGGTATTCTTCCCAATAGTAAGCCAAGTAATGATCAAAACTCACTGCCATCAGTTCTGCTGCTATGCTTTTTAAGGCTACAGGAAAAGCTTCCATTAATTCGATAGTGAGTTCGTGGCTGGCGCACAAAGCGTTAATTTCTTGGTTTAGCCACAAAGCTTGACGTAATTCCATTGGCGCTTGTGAGATTGGTGCTTGAATATAGTTACCTGCCACATTAGCGGCAAGATGGGTTTTACTGATGTCGGCAAGATGTAAGTGTGTAAGAAAGTTCATATATATGCTTGGTTAACCACGTCGGTTCACGGTAGCATGCTGTAGTGCGCTTAGGAAAGCGCCCAAGGTAAAAATGTAGTTTTTTTTCACTTTTTTAGGATCATGGATGATGTGTAACTGGTTTACTAAAATGCTCAGTAAAGATGAGCGGCCTAAGCGCAAAAAAGTGCTAGTCGAAATTCCCTTTGAACAACACCCTTTTAGTTTGGATGATTTTAGCCCCACACGGCTTAAATATGGTGCTGATGAGAATGTATCCTCAGAGGGGGCCAATCCGCAGTGTCTTGAGCAAGAAGTAGACGCTGGTAATAAGTAATCTTGATCTTATTGGCCTCTACCCTATAGACTAGCCGCCGTTTAACGCTATCTTGAGGCCACTATGCGCGTTGCTGACTTTTCTTTCGATCTCCCCGATGAGCTGATCGCTCGCTATCCTATGGCGCAGCGTAATGCATCACGCCTACTTACTTTAAATGGCAACTCTGGCGCGTTAGGTGATAAACAATTTACCGATCTACTGGGGATGATTAATCCTGGCGATTTAATGGTATTCAATAATACCCGAGTGATCCCCGCGCGCATGTTTGGTCAAAAAGCCAGTGGCGGTAAGTTAGAGATCTTAGTTGAGCGTATACTTGATGATAAGCGTATTCTCGCCCATGTTCGCAGCTCTAAATCCCCCAAAGTCGATTCATTAATCCACCTAGATGGTGGTTATCAAATGAAGATGGTGGCACGCCACGATACCTTGTTTGAACTTGAGCTGTTAGCTGAGTTGACTATCTTAGAAGTGCTCGAAGCAGTAGGGCACATGCCATTACCGCCTTATATCGACAGACCCGACGAAGATGCCGACAAAGAGCGTTATCAAACCGTATATAACCAAAATCCCGGTGCAGTTGCAGCGCCGACGGCTGGCTTGCATTTTGACGATGCGATGCTTGAAGCATTAAAGGCTAAGGGCGTTAATATTGCCTTTGTGACCTTGCATGTCGGCGCAGGAACTTTCCAGCCCGTACGCGTTGACACTATTCTTGAGCACAAGATGCATTCTGAATGGGCCAATGTACCGCAGGATGTGGTCGATTTAATCGTGCAAACCAAAGCGGCGGGTAAACGCGTCGTGGCTGTTGGTACAACATCTGTACGTTCCTTAGAAAGTGCGGCACGCGCAGGTGAGGGTGAACTCAAAGCCTTCAGTGGTGATACTGATATCTTTATTTATCCTGGTTATCAGTTCCAAGTGGTTGATGCCATGGTGACTAACTTCCATTTGCCAGAATCTACCTTGATCATGTTAGTGTCCGCCTTTGCGGGTTTTGATCATGTTATGGCAGCATATCAACATGCTATTGCGCAAAAATATCGCTTTTTTAGTTATGGTGATGCCATGTTTGTGACGAAAAAAGCCCACTAGAGTATGATTTTGCTTTAAAATAGCCGCCCACAGTGAGTATAGGCGGCAAATTTATTTTATCGAAAGGTTGAACCTTTTTGCATTGTCCCCATCTCTATTGTTAATCAAAATGGCATTGGCCATTAAAAATGTAGTCAGACTGTTTTTCTGGCGAGGTGAATTATGAAATTTGAATTAGATACTACCGACGGCCGCGCACGCCGTGGTCGGTTGATTTTTGACCGTGGTACAGTTGAAACTCCCGCTTTTATGCCTGTGGGAACCTACGGCACGGTTAAAGGTATGACGCCAGAAGAAGTACGTGCTACTGGAGCTGACATTCTGCTCGGTAACACCTTCCATTTATGGTTGCGTCCAGGCGAAGAAATCATGCGTAAGCACGGTGACTTGCATGATTTTATGAACTGGCAGCGTCCAATATTAACTGATTCGGGTGGTTTCCAAGTATTTAGTCTTGGTGATATTCGCAAAATCACTGAAGAAGGAGTGCATTTTCGTTCGCCTATTAATGGCGAAAAAATCTTCTTAGATCCTGAAAAATCAATGCAAATTCAAGATGCGTTGGGCAGTGATGTGGTGATGATTTTTGACGAATGTACTCCGTATCCCGCCACTGAAGATGAAGCGCGCAAATCAATGCAAATGTCTTTGCGTTGGGCGAAGCGTTCGCGCGATGAATTTGACCGTTTAGAGAACCCTAACTCTCTGTTCGGTATTATTCAGGGCGGTGTGTATGAAGATTTACGCGATGAAAGCTTAAAAGGCTTAGTCGATATCGGTTTTGACGGTTATGCCGTCGGTGGTTTGGCCGTAGGTGAGCCTAAAGCAGATATGCATCGCATTCTTGAGCATATTTGTCCGCAAATTCCTGCTGACAAACCTCGCTATCTGATGGGGGTCGGTAAACCAGAAGATCTCGTTGAAGGCGTACGTCGCGGTGTTGACATGTTTGACTGTGTGATGCCAACCCGTAATGCTCGAAACGGTCATCTGTTTACGAGTGAAGGTGTAATCAAAATACGCAATGCGCGTCATCGAGATGACACCTCACCACTTGATACTAAGTGTGATTGTTATACCTGTAAAAACTATTCGCGGGCATACCTTTACCACTTAGATCGTTGTAATGAGATTCTGGGTGCGCGTTTAAACACCATGCACAATTTGAGATACTATCAAATGTTAATGGAAGGTTTGCGCGGTGCGATTGAGACGGGTACATTAGACGCCTTTGTAAAGGACTTCTATACCAGTCAAGGTCGCGAAGTACCAGAGTTAGTCGATTGATTTTTTGCTAATAAAAAGAGAGAACTATGTTTATTTCAAATGCATACGCAAGCGCTGCTGGTGCACCACAAGGTGGCGGCACGATGGAACTGATTTTCATGCTGGCGATTTTCGGCTTGATTTTCTATTTCATGATTTTCCGTCCACAATCAAAACGCGTTAAAGAGCACAAAAACCTCATGTCATCTATTGGCAAAGGCGATGAAGTGTTAACCAGTGGCGGAATTTTAGGCAAAGTTGCAAAAATCAGCGACGAAAGCGATTACGTGTTACTGAGCTTGAACGACACGACGCAAATCACGATCAAAAAAGACTATATTGCAGCTGTATTGCCTAAGGGCTCTATCCAGTCGTTGTAAGCCAAGAGGGCTCAGGCGTGTTAAATAAATACCCAATGTGGAAAAACATTATGGTGATGCTCGTCATTGCCATAGGTTGTTTCTATGCCGTACCGAACCTTTTTGGTGAAGATCACGCGGTGCAAGTGGTGGCGACTCGAGGTGCTGAAGTTACCGCATCGACCCAAGCCAGTGTGAACGAGCTGTTAGCCAGTAAGGGCATTGCGGTAAAGCGCTCTGAGCTTGAAAAAGGTCAGTTGTTGGTCCGAGTGCAAAATCCGGAGCAACAACTACTGGCTAAAGAAGTGATTGCAGATAGCCTAGGTGACAAGTTTACAGTAGCGCTAAACTTAGCGCCTGCAACACCTAAGTGGCTTGAGTCCATGGGCGGCAGCCCAATGAAGCTCGGTCTTGACCTTCGCGGTGGTGTGCATTTCCTCATGGAAGTGGACATGGGCGAAGCGATTCGTAAGATGGAAGAAGCTAAAGTTGCTGATTTCCGTTCACAATTACGTGAAGAAAAAATTCGTTATGCCGGCATTCGTAATAATGCTGCGGGTATCGAAATTAAATTTCGTGATGCTGAAAGTCTAGCCAGTGCGGAACGTTTCCTTAAGACTCGCAGTAACGATATGGTTTTTAGTGATGTGAGCCGTGGTGAAGATTTTGCCCTGCAAGCTGTCATGAGCGAAACCTATATCAAGCAAGTTAAAGAAGAAGCACTGCAACAGAACATTACCACTATTCGTAATCGTGTTAACGAGTTAGGTGTGGCTGAACCGGTTGTACAACGTCAAGGCGCTGAGCGCATTATCGTTGAGCTGCCAGGGGTGCAAGATACCGCTCGTGCCAAGGAAATCTTAGGTGCGACAGCATCGATAGAATTTCACATGGTGGATGACAAAGCTGATCCTAATGCTGCGCAATCAGGTCGTGTACCTGCAGGTTCTGAAGTGTATCCTCGCCGCGAAGGTGGCACTGTTATATTGAAAAAAGAAGTGATGCTGACGGGTGATCATATCACTGGCGCACAGCCTAGCTTTGACCAGTATAGTCGTCCACAGGTAAGCATTAACTTAGACGCGAAAGGCGGTACCATTTTCTCTGACGTGACCAAAGACAACATAGGTAAGCCTATGGCCACTTTGTTCATCGAGTATAAAGACAGTGGTGAGCGTAATGCCGACGGTAGCGTTAAGATGCACAAAATCCAAGAAGTGATTTCTGTTGCAACTATTCAAGCTCGCTTAGGCCGTAACTTTGTGATCACTGGCTTAAGCCATGGTGAAGCGCAAAACCTCGCGCTATTACTGCGTGCAGGTGCCCTGATTGCACCGGTATCGATTGTTGAAGAACGTACTATTGGTCCAAGCTTAGGTGCTGAAAACATTCAAAGTGGTGTGCAAGCTATGGTATGGGGTATGGCGATTGTCTTACTCTTTATGTTGGTTTACTACCGTGCCTTTGGTTTTATCGCAAACCTCGCTTTAACCGCAAACTTAGTTATGGTTGTCGGCGTTATGTCGATGATCCCAGGCGCTGTGTTAACCCTACCCGGTATTGCCGGTATGGTGTTGACTGTGGGTATGGCAGTTGACGGCAACGTACTGATTTATGAGCGTATCCGTGAAGAGTTACGCGCAGGTCGTAGTGTACAGCAAGCTATCCATGAAGGTTATGGCAACGCATTTTCAACTATTGCGGATGCTAACATCACCACCTTTATCACTGCACTCATTTTGTTTGCTGTAGGAACCGGTGCGATTAAAGGTTTCGCGGTGACCCTAATGATAGGTATTGCCACTTCTATGTTCACCGCTATCGTGGGTACTCGCTCAATCGTTAACGCGATTTGGGGTGGTAAGCGCGTGAAGACTCTGTCTATCTAAGGGGAAGTGATAATGATTGAAATTTTATCTTTAAAACATACGGTAAACTTCCTCCGTCATGCATTGCCTATCAGTATTATGTCGGCTGTATTGGTGCTGGCATCGCTGGTATCGCTTGCTGTCAATGGCATTAACTGGGGGCTTGATTTCACTGGCGGCACCGTCGTTGAAATGGAGTTTACTCAGCCTGTTGATTTAAACGCACTGCGTGTGCAACTGACAACGCCTGATTCCGAAGGCGCCATTGTGCAAAACTTCGGTTCTAGCCGTGACGTATTAGTACGTTTACAGGTGAAAGAAGGCGTTAAAAGTGATGTGCAAGTTAAATCCGTCATGGAAGCCGCACAGAAAGTTGATCCACAAGTACAGCAAAAGCGTGTTGAGTTTGTTGGCCCACAAGTGGGTAAAGAACTGGCTGAACAAGGTGCTTTAGCGGTATTAGTCGCGCTGATTTGTATCATGATCTATGTGTCATTTCGTTTTGAATGGCGCTTAGCTTTTGGTTCTGTGGCAGCTCTCGCACACGACGTGATTGTAACCTTAGGGGTATTTTCGGTATTCCAATTGGAATTCGATTTGACCGTTTTAGCGGGTCTATTGACGGTTGTAGGTTATTCACTTAACGATACTATCGTGGTATTTGACCGTATCCGTGAAAACTTCCTTAAGATGCGCAAGAGCGAACCTGAAGAAATAGTCAACGTTTCTATTACTCAAACGATGAGCCGGACGATTATCACCACAGGTACGACTTTAGTGACGGTTGTGGCCTTGTTCCTTAAGGGGGGCACTATGATCCATGGCTTTGCGACTGCATTGCTGATGGGGATTTTTGTGGGTACTTATTCTTCTATTTATGTGGCAAGTTTCTTAGCCGTGAAACTGGGTATCAATCGTGAACACATGATGCCAGTTGAGATAGAGAAAGAAGGCGCAGATCAACCGCCAATGATGCCTTAACAGCTAAGTTGGAGTAAAAGCCACCTTCGGGTGGTTTTTTTTACGCAAATGTTAGAGTGGATGATGCATGTTGCTTGCAAAATCAGTATCTCATTATACTTTGTTGAGTAGAAAGTCATTGTTAACGCTATTAATGAATGATGTAAAAAACAGCACTCGACACGCTCGGCTATTTAGCAGTAGGATGTCGGCAACCCTTATTTAGAGACTAGTAGCCGTAGGATGTCCCATGGAAGAACGTAAGGTATTAGTGGCAGGTGGTAACTTATTGCAAGCCCACACATGGAAAGGTTTATTAGAAACCTGTGGTATTCATGTTGAACTCAGAGGTGAAGCGTTGTTAGGTGGCGTAGGTGAACTCCCAACCGGAATGCAAAATGTGGAGTTATGGGTGAGGGAATCACAACATGGGCCAGCGCAAATTCAATTAAATGCCTTGGATGTTGAAAGTCCGCAATGGCAATGTGTATTGTGCCATGAGACCAATGAGGGCAGTTTTGAGCTTTGTTGGCAGTGCAGCTCGGAGCGCAGTGAAAGCCATAATTAATCTAAGTACTTAATCTTAGTTGGTTAATTCCTTAGCTAAATGGTGCCGCAAAAAAGATTGCTTGAGCGAGATGAGCGCATTACACTTTGTTGATAAGCTGACTTTATTCGCATCATTCAATATCTTACCTAGGAGTCTGTGATGCAGCACCCCAATGCCTTTTCCGCTCTTGTTAATGCTATTCTGCCTAAAATAACCGAAGTGACCATAGAAGCTTATCAATTAGATGACAGCTGGCATTTAATTGATGTGCGAGAGGATCGCGAGTGGCTACAGGATCATTTACCCCAAGCTCAACATTTAAGTCGAGGTATTTTAGAGCGTGATATTGAAGCACGTTTCCCCGATAAAAATACTCCCATTTTGCTCTACTGCGCAGGTGGTGCGCGCTCAGCTTTAGCGGCCCATAATCTTCAACTTATGGGCTATACCCGTGTTGCCTCTATGGTGGGTGGTTATAAGGGCTGGATACAGCGACAATTACCTGTTGTACAGGATTAAGCGTCTAGGACCTATTTCAATGCAATATTTCCCCTTATTTATCGATACAGTTAATTTGAATGTCTTGCTGGTGGGGGCGGGCGATGTGGCCAGTCGTAAGCTAGCACTATTAACACGTACCGAGGCTAATATTCACGTGATAGCCCCAGAGATTAATCCTGAAGTGCGGGGTTATGCGGATACGGGCCGTATTCTGCTATCCCAGCGTGAAGTGGTCCACGCCGATATTCAAAACTATGATTTAGTCTATTTAGCCACCGCCAATGACAGTTTAAATGCCGAGTTGGCGACCCTAGCCACCGCGCGGGGCATTTGGGTTAACGCCGTTGATAATCCTGCATTTTGCCGTTTTATTACCCCATCCATTGTCGATCGTGGTCGTTTAGTGGTGGCCATAAGCACTGCGGGCGCCGCGCCGGTATTTGCGCGTACCATTCGCTCACGTTTAGAGACCAGCTTGCCGCAATCACTTAAGCCTTTATTTGATTTTGTCGCCGATAGACGTGTAGAAGTGCAAGATAAACTCGATTCAACATCAAAACGACGCTTATTTTGGGAACGCTTTTTCGATACCAATGGCGACCGTTTTGATAGTCGTACTGCCGAACATTATCACAATGCGTTTGATCATTTAGTTAGTCGTGGTGAAATATTGCTAATCGATGATGCTACCCAAATTGACTTATTACCGCTCGCGGCGATACCGCTATTACAACGGCTCGATTGGGTATATAGCCAAGAGGAGGTGAGTGATGCACTGACTGAACTCGTACGCCGTGATGCTAATCGTGGTTTTTTACCTGCACTTAGTGAATTGAGTCAACAATATGAGCAAGGCATACGCATGTTGTTAGTGGCAGATACGCAAAAAATCAATCAGTTAAAAGCGCATTTCCCTATGGCCAAACATTTACGCCAAGGTGCGCTTTAATACTCAATGTGCCATTGTTCGTTTGAGCTAACACTGAGTCTCAGGTAGACTCAGCGACCTTATTTTAGGATTTCGCTTTTTTAGGATTTCACTCTGCACTTACTCTGCACTTAGGATGACTATGGCTCCCAAAGCGACCGTGTTTAAGGTCAATTTACAGATTGCCGATATGGATCGACATTATTACCAAGATCATCAGCTAACATTGGCCCAGCATCCTTCAGAAACCGATGGCCGCATGATGGTACGTTTATTGGCGTTTATTATTAATGCCAGTGAAAGCTTAAATTTTAGTAAAGGTATGTGCGTTGAGGACGAGCCTGAACTGTGGGATAAAACCTTATCCGGTGAAATTGAGTTGTGGGTTGAGTTTGGTCAAGCTGATGAAAAATGGCTGAGAAAGGCCAGTGGCCGTGCCAAAGTGGTGCAGTTATTTACCTATGGTGGTCGCAGCGTACCAATTTGGTGGAAGCAAAATCAGCAAACGTTAGAGCGTTATCAAAATCTTAAAGTATGGAATATTGCCGAAGAGTCAGTAGCGGCGATGCAAATTTTTGTTGGCCGTAATATGGCATTGCAGGTTTCTATCAGTGAAGGCCAAATTTGGCTATCAGATAGCGAAAACAGCGTGCTGATCGAGCCTGAAATCCTTAAAGATATTTAATCACGCATCTGATTAAAAAGCGCCGATAGCGAATGTCTTCACTTAAGAGTGAGCGGCATTAGCTATTGGCGCTTTTAGTTTATTAGTCTGTCATTTATAGGCTGGGTAAAAGCAGCTAGCTGATTAAAATTGTGTTTTAAATATTACCTTAGCGCGTTAAGACTCACTTTGTGGAGCTCATTACTTAGCTGGCGCTTTTTGCGCTTCAACTAAGCTTGAATAACCGCCACCATCATAGGTTTGCGTGTATCCCGCAGCGACTAAGGCTTTGGTTGCAATACTGCTACGGCGGCCGCTGTGACAATACAGCACTACAGGGGCGTCTTTGGCGATGCCACGCTTAGCAAATTCCTCTGCCACTTGTTCAAAGGGAATGTTGACGGCATTGGCGATATGCCCTTCGGCAAACTCCTCAGGTGTTCTAACATCTAGCACCATAGCGCCTGTTGCAATTTTATCCCACGCTATGGCTGGATTTTGAACGGCAGCGTTTACCATCATAGGTATTAGCATCAGTGAGGATAGGCTTAATAGAGCTAAGCGCATTAGGCTTTGGCCACGGGTAATAAGGTTGTGGATCACTTTATCTCTCCTTAAAGACATGTTTTAGACCAGCTTGCTTTAGTTAAGCGGGTCTTCGCTCACTTTACCTTTAGGCACTGACTTTATATAGGTTAGCTTTGCTTGGCAATTTCAGCCTCTGATTTTACACCTAATTTGCGTAAAACCATGGCGGCAGGGCAAAAACCAGTAAATGCACTTTGTAATAGGTTAGCGCCAACAAATGCGGTTAGCCATAAGAAGTTGTGGTGCACATAGGCGGTTAACACCAGCGACAGTAACACCATCAATCCGGCAAAAGCCATAATGCTGCGTTCTATTGACATACTTTACTCCTTGAGACCGTTTGGATAGCGGCCTTTATTGTGGTTAGTTTTGTGGTTGATTTAGGGGCATGCGATTTTTCATTGTCGTGTAATACAACACTGGAATAACGATTAACGTCAGTATGGTCGAGATAAAAATACCAAAGATCAGACTAATAGCTAACCCATTGAAAATAGGGTCATCAAGAATAAACAATGCCCCTATCATGGCTGCAAATGCAGTCAGCATGATAGGTTTAGCTCGCACGGCGCCAGAGTGGATCACTGCCCGTTCAAAGGGCACGCCGGATGCGGTTTCTTGATTAATAAAATCGACCAATAATATCGAGTTACGCACAATAATCCCCGCCAGCGCGATCATGCCTATCATAGATGTGGCAGTGAATTGGGCACCGAGTAGGGCATGTCCAGGCATTACGCCAATCACAGTCAATGGAATTGGCGCCATGATGATGAGCGGCACTAGATATGATCTAAACTGCGCCACCACCAAAAGATAAATTGCGATCATGCCAACGGCATAGGCGATACCCATGTCTCTAAAGGTTTCGTAGGTGATTTTCCATTCGCCATCCCACAACACGGCGACCGAGTCTAACCCTGTGGGTTGGTTAATATAATGCTGATCAAACCCTAAGCCATCGGTGCCATCAATTTTACCCGCCATATCGAACATACCATAGAGCGGGCTGTCCAGTGGTCCCGACATATCGGCGACGACCATGATCATAGGGATCATATTCTTATGGATAATTGGTGCATCGATTTTGCCGCGTTTGATGGTCACCAGCTCAGAGACAGGCACAGATTGCCCCGTTTGGCTCAGTAACTTCATATTCAGCACTTGCTCTAAATCGACTTTTGCGCCTTCGTTTAATTGCAGACGGATCGGTATCGGTTGTTTTTGCTGGGCTTGATGTAAATAACTCACATCTTTGCCGCCAACTGAGGTGGCAATCAAGTCGACAATATTGCTGTAAGGCACGGCCATCAGGCTGGCTTTACTGCGGTCGATCATAACTTGCCATTTTTGCTGGGCGGCGGGCAAGAAAATATCGATATCGACCACATCTTTGGTTTCATGGAACAGTGCCTGCATCTCATATGCGGCTTGCTCGCGAATAGCGGGGCTTGGGCCATACACTTCGGCAACCAGCGGCGACCACACTGGCGGCCCTGGTGGCACTTCAACCACTTTGATATTGGCTTGATATTGCTCGCCAATTTGCTGCAGTTCGTCACGCACCGATACCGCTATGCTGTGGCTGTCGCGCTTGCGGTGTTTCTTATCCACTAGGTTCACTTGGATGTCGCCAAGCTCTTGGCTGTGACGCAGGAAATAGTGGCGCACTAAGCCGTTAAAGTTCATTGGCGCGTTAGTGCCCGCATACAATTGCAGATGCTCGACTTCAGGGACGGTTGTTAGGTAGCGACTCAAATCCTGTAGCACTCTTTGTGTTTGCTCTACGGGAGTGCCTTCTGGCATGTCCACCATCACTTGAAACTCGGACTTATTATCGAAGGGCAGCATTTTCA
This sequence comes from Shewanella sp. MF08487, assembly GCF_050848685.1. Lineage (NCBI taxonomy): Bacteria > Pseudomonadati > Pseudomonadota > Gammaproteobacteria > Alteromonadales > Shewanellaceae > Shewanella > Shewanella sp. MF08487. The sequence continues at coordinate 144,068 of NZ_JBOZPB010000007.1, read as the reverse complement.
GTACCACGAGCTGACCAATAGGGAGCGCGACGGCTATGCCAATTAATACAAACACGCCAGCGGCGAGTCCCACTCTTGCCTTACGGGCATTTTTACCCAGTAGGAAAGGACCAATTAAGTGGGTGAAGAGGCGCACCATCTTAGTTTCGGCTTCATCCTCGTGCGAGGCTTGGGTAGTGTCGTGTTGGTCATTATGTTTCAGCAGTTTACGACTAAGCCAAGGGGTGACTACAAAGGCAACCACCAGAGAAATTAACATGCCCATACTGGCGTTGATGGGAATAGGGCTCATGTAAGGCCCCATTAAGCCCGATACAAAGGCCATCGGCAGCAAGGCTGCGATAACTGTAAATGTCGCCAGAATCGTCGGACCACCGACTTCATCGACCGCCACAGGGATAAGCTCACTAAAGGACTTTTTGCCGAGCGCCATATGCCGGTGGATATTTTCGACCACGACTATGGCATCGTCGACCAAGATGCCGATGGAGAAAATCAAGGCGAACAAAGACACGCGGTTTAAGGTAAATCCCCACGCCCAAGAGGCGAAAAGGGTGATCGCTAGCGTGATAATAATGGCCACACCCACGACTAAGGATTCGCGTGCGCCCATGGTTAAAAAGACCAGTACGACGACGGCGCTGGTGGCAAAAATCAGTTTTAAAATAAGGGTGTTAGATTTATCCGCCGCGGTTTCACCATAGTTACGTGACACTGTGACTTCGACATTTGCCGGGATCAACACATTGTCGACCTTAGCAATCCGCTCAATCACACTGTCGGCGATATCGACGGCATTTTGTCCTGCTTGTTTACCAATTGCGATTGTGACAGCGGGATAAATGTCGGTTTTATCTGCGTGCCAAACGCTCTGTTTCGGGATATCACTTTTTAAGCTGATTTCGGCAATATCTGCCAAATAAATCGGAATATGCTTACCTTGTTTATCCTGATAGACACTGACGACTAATTGTTTGAGATCGTCGATGGATTGTAAAAACTGTCCAGCTTGAACTTTAATCTCTTGATTACCTTGCACTAAAGATGCAGGCATAGAGACTATATTATTGTCATTCAGACTTTGTCTTAACTTATCGTAGGTCAGATTAAAGCTGTTCATCTTGGCGGGATCGATACGTATGTTGGCCACCATATCGTGCTGGCCAACGGTATAGATTTCGCGGGTGCCGGGAATGCGCTTAATTTCGGTTTCTAACCCAAGGGCGACATGGGTCAGTTGCTCAGCCGACACTTGCCTGTCCTTTGACCACAAGGTCAAACTGACAATGGGCACATCATCGATGCCGCGGGGTTTAATTAGCGGATCGCCCACACCAGCGCCCCTCGGTAATTTATCCATGTTGGAATAAATCTGGTTGTACAGGCTGACAATGGCATCATTGCGCGCAACGCCGACTTTAAAGATGACGATGATCAGCGCGCCATCGGGTTGGGAGAACGAGTACAGAGTATCTATGCCTTTGATTTCGGAGATCACTTGTTCCGCAGGCAGAGTGACTAAGTTTTCAACTTCAGTGGGTGTCGCGCCGGGAAAAGGGATAAACACATCGGCAAAGGTGACATCAATTTGTGGCTCTTCTTCTTTTGGCGTGACCAAAATGGCAAATAAGCCCAGTAAGAGCCCAAGAAGTGCTAATAGTGGCGTGATGGCGCTATTTTGAAAGGCAGCGGCAATTCGTCCGGAAATCCCAAGTGTGGTTTGTGGTACTGGAGCATGTTTCATAAAACAACCTCGACAAAGCTTAAGTCGCTAGGGAATTTATTGCTTCTTGCTGAGCAACACTTGGTAGGCATCAACGGCCACCTTGTCGCCCGACTTAAGGCCCGCCAGCACTTCTACCTCGCCATCTAAGGGCTCAGTGACACGGACTTGAGTGAGTACAAATTCTTCCCCCTGCTTTAAATAAACACTGCTCAGTTCGTTCATTGTGAGTAACGCTGAGGTGGGCAGTTGGATTTTTTCCCGATCGCCATTTTTAAAGGAAGCTTTTGCCCAAGTACCGGGTTGAAGATTGGCTTCATTTTCAGGCAGATTAATGCGCACTTGATAACTGTGGCTGACGGGATCGGCAAAACTAAAAATAGTGAGGTCAGTTGAGGTGAACTCGCGCCCATCACTTAAACGGACGAGAAATTCGGGGGAATTTTTAAGTTGGTTAATGTAACGCTGTGGCACTTGGGTAATAGCGCGCATTTGGCTTGCTGAAAACCCTGAAAGTAGTGCTTGTCCTGGGCTTACGGTTTCGCCAAGTTCGACAAAACGCTCAGTGACTATGCCACTAAATGGTGCCGAAACAACCGTGTATTTTAAGGATTCGTTGGCTTTGATGACACGGGCTTGTGCTGCACTGACGGCTTGTTCTGTGGCCTTAGCATTAGCGGTGGCTTCATCCATCGCGCCCTTAGAAATCGCGCCTTGGGGAAATAGCTCTTTATAACGTTTGTATTGTGCTTGAGCTTCGACATTTAAAGCTTTCGCTTTGGCTAGATCAGCTTCAAAGCTTGCCAGTTCAGCGCCTTGTTCTTTATTGGTTATTTCAAGTAGGGCAGCGCCTTCGGGGACGATATCGTTAACATCGTAGTTGAGCTTGACGATACGGCCAGAGGTTTGTGCCGACACAGTGGCCGCTTTGACCGCTTCAATGGTGGCATCTAAGGTAACCCAATTAGCATAGGGTTTATTTAAAACGTCGATAGTGTCGACTGAGGCTGCTTGAGCTTGAGCACTAGAAAATAGCAGCAGTAAGAACAGAGTGCGAAAAATAGACGTCATCATTAAAATTATCCCAGATGTTATTCATGAGAAAATTCTAATGGAGTTGCGTTGAATAGGCAATCACTATTTATTAGAAAAATTTAATGTAATGCGGTTGGCTAATTTAGGAATAAGACCAATATGCCTCTTATTCCCAAATTATTAATAGGTTACCAATCAATAAGTCAATATAACTAATCGTTTAAGTAATAGCTTAGTGTGGAGACAATGCGAATTTGTTTAATATAAGGTGTGCTGCTGTCGCGATCTGAAATCGTGAACTGGCCTTGACTGGCAGTTTTAATTTTACCGAGGCGAGAATCTGAGTCTTTGGCAAATTTCTCTGCGACTTCACGGCCATTTTGCGTTGCTTCTTGCACCATCAAAGGTTTAACTGAGTTGAGGTCGGTGAAGAGGAACTCGGCGCTATTACCATAGTCTTGGCTGGCGATTGCTATGTCTTCTTTCACTAAGTTAATCATTTGTTTACGGGTGTTAAGCATCAAATCGATTTGTGGAGTATAAACCGATAAATTAACTTTTGCGGAGTAACGGTATCTCACGTTTGGGTCTACATAACCTTGGGCTTGGCGGTCTTCAATGGACGGTAAAGAGATGGTAATTTCGCTGTCATTAAAGCCCTGTTCTTTTAAGAATGTCACCACACGGTCGGTTTTTTTCTGAACCGTCTCGTAGAGTTTGGGCAGATTATTATCGACTTCAGTAAAATTGATTGGCCAGATAGCGACATTGGCTTTAACTTCTTTTTCTGCCAAGCCCTTTACCGTGACGGTACGCTCCATCGCTTTCATTTGTAATAAAGCTGAGCTTGCGGTTTGGCCGACATATACTAGGCCTACACAGAGGAATCCACCGAGTAAAAGGGCTGGAAGGGTATTAGTTTTTACCATAAAAATAATCTCTTAATTAAATAAACTAAGCCTACAATACGCAATTAATGGAGGTTATGCACTGGGTTTATTCGGTATTGTCGCCGCTTAAAGCCTGCGGGATGAGAGGATGGAAAATATCAGTTTGAATTATTGTTAAACCCTAAATTAATGATACAAAAAAGCCGCAATCAATGCGGCTTTGGGGATGTAGCGCTTATCTTAGAACTGATAGCTGTATTGCACCGAGTAGTACATAGCACTTGACTCAGTAATCGCATTAACTGGGCCGGCGATTGCGCTATTCTCAATTAAGTGGACTTCTTCACCTTTGACATAGGCGATACCCAAATCGATGCTGTTCTGTGGGTTAACATGGTAGCTCATACCCGCAGTAAACCAGTTACGGTCTGAATCTGGAATTGAGATTGAGCTAATATCATCAACCACACCCATATCATGCATGTAACCTGCGCGAACGGTAAATTGTTCGTTAATCGTGTAAGTACCACCTAGGCTGAATAACCATGAATCTTTCCATTGGTATTCTTTTAGGGCTATATCACCCGCTTTAACGGTAGTTCCTGCGCCAGCTTGGCCAGGTAAAATGGTGGCTACGCCATCTTTAGCAGTAATTTGCTCAAAATCCCCCCATTTGGTGAACTGGGCGGTGTAATGCACTGCAAATTGAGACGTCAGCTGATGGAAACCTGCTACTTGGAAGATATCGGCTAGAGGTACATCTAAGCTATCGAAGCTGGTGGCTAGTGTTGTTGGGCCGCCCAATCCTAAATTCGCAGTAGAGATAGTATCGATATCGCCTTCAACATTAACCGTTGGGCTAAAGCGGTAGCTTAAACCAAAACGGTTATCCTGATTTAACTCAATCGTTGCGCCAAGGATACCGCCAAATGCCCAGCCATCGGCATCAACATCAACCAGCGGTGTTAGGCCAGCATCACGTGTCAAGCGCCCTTCACCGTAAACAGCATCAATACCTGCACCTATGCTGAACATGTCATTGATGCGGTATGAAAGGCTAGTATTAAAGTTAATTGTGGTGACTTCTGTTTTACCTAATAGGTCAAAGGGTGCAGCAGCAACATTTTTAGACAATGTGGCTGAATCGGTACCTGTACCAAAATTAGAAAAAGCGGCAAAACCTACGGCAAATTTGTCATCGATGGGATGGATATAGTAAATATTAGGAATGACCTTAGTGCTGCCTGCATCATCGATACTGCCTAAATCAACAGCTCCGCCAGCGAAGTTCACGTCTTTTACATCAACTGAAACATCGACATAAGTTAAACCAACAGAAAGTGAATCCTTATCAAATAAGGCCATTGCCGCAGGGTTACGAGATATGACTGACGCGTTATCGGCGATAACGGCATCACCAGAGAATGCACGGCCAGTGCCTGTAGCGGATTGGCTGTTGAGTTGGAAACCTGCAGCTAAGGTTTGTGTACTGGCTAATGCGACCGAAATGGCAACGAGTGTTTTGTTGAATTTTTTCACTATTATTCTCTCTATTTTTTATAAGTATTGGATTTTTATTCGACCGAACTCCCCAGTACAGTGTCGAAATCCATTTTTTAGTCCTTGGCATATTATGGATGGAATGCATTGTCAACAAGTCCGACCAGATGTAAAATATGTTAATTTTCAGTTAATTAAAAGTGTTTCAATCATGGTTTTTGGCGTGTGATGATTGAATGGTCTGGCCAGTGGCTTGGTATCAAGGGCTTTGGGGACGATGGGAAGTTTTAATTAACGTTAACAGTTTGTAGTATTTCGAGAGTCAGTTAAAACGCTACAAAATGTAAAAAGCGTACATGTGTACGCTTTTTACATTATTAATGAGAGTTTAGATTAGAGTGCAGATTTAAATTGTTCGAACTCTGCGGTCACTTGTGGACTCGGTGCAGATAATTTACTGACTAAAATACCGGCAAGGGAGGCAAGTACAAAGCCTGGTAGAATTTCATATAATTCAAAAATTCCACCCGATAATTGCTTCCAAATAACCACGGTTAACGCGCCCACTATGATAGTGGCAATCGCGCCATTACGGCTATATTGTTTCCAAAATAACGACAATAACACCACTGGGCCGAATGCAGCGCCAAAACCAGCCCATGCATAGCTTACTAAGCTCAGTACGCTACTGTCAGGATTGAGTGCCACCACGCCAGCAATCACAGCAATAGCGAGTACGCCTAAACGTCCTACCATCATTAACTCGCGATCATCCGCTTGTGGGCGTAGCCATTTGCGATAGAAGTCTTCGGTGATAACGCTTGAGCAAACCAGTAGTTGCGAATCGATAGTGCTCATAATTGCCGATAAAATAGCCGCGATAAGTAAACCGCCAATCCAAGGATTAAAGGCCGCTTGGGCTAAATGGATAAATACCGTTTCGGGGTTTGCCAGTGGATCTTTAGCAAAATAGATAGAGCCAGCAATCCCTGTTGCCAGCGCACCTACCAAAGATAATATCATCCAGCTCATAGCAATACGGCGCGATAAGGGTAGGGCATCGGCACTGCTTATCGCCATAAAGCGCGATAAAATATGCGGCTGACCAAAATAGCCTAACCCCCACGCAAGTAAAGACAACATGCCGAACACTGTGGTTTTATCGCTGACAAGTGCCAGCATCGCGGGATCTATTGATTCAATTCCGGCCTGACTTTCAGGATTAGTGAACACTGCAAACGGCACAATTAATAGGGCAATAAGCATTAAACAACCTTGGAAAAAGTCCGTCCAACACACGGCAAAGAAACCGCCTATAAAGGTGTAACCGACTATGATGGCAGAGCCAATAACCAGGGCAACGGTATAATCAAGGCCAAAGACTTTTTCAAACAAAATCGCGCCGCCCACCATGCCTGAAGAAGCATAGAAAGTAAAAAATACTAAAATAGTGATGGCAGACACGAGCTTGAGATAACCTTGGGTATCGTGGAAACGTTTCTCAAAAAAATCAGGTAAAGTCAGTGCGTTATCAGCCAGCTGAGTGTATATGCGCAAGCGTTTAGCTACAAATAACCAGTTTAGCCAAGCGCCAACAATTAAGCCTATGCCAATCCACGCTTCACCTAAACCACCTAAGTAAACTGCGCCGGGCAAACCCAGTAATAGCCAACCAGACATATCGGATGCACCCACACTGAGCGCAGTAACGGCGGGGCCCATTTTTCGGCCACCTAAAATATAATCATCAACAGTATCGGTAGCACGATAAGCCCAAAAACCTATGCCCATCATCAATACTAAATAGCTAACAAATGTGATTAAAATTGGGGTTTCAATCGTCATCTTGCCTTTTCCCATCTTTTTATTTTTAAAAGTGGCGAGCATGCTACCAGATGTTTGAGCAATCGCCCATTAGCTGATAAATGTGTGATTAAAATCTAACCTCCGATGCGTATTGATATCGGAGATTAGATTTAAAAATGATGGGGTTAAATGAAGATATTTTTTATTTCGTTTTTCACGTAGTTAAGATCAGATTTATCTTCACCTACAAGCAAAATAAAAGCGTCAGCAGTTTCAAAACCTATACCTTGATATTGGCTGTCGGCAAACGTTTGATCTAGCACCATACGTTTTTCCAGCGGTACGATAAATAAGGTGACTTTACCTTGCTCGCCTTGAAGCACGAGATGCAAGCTTTTTACACCCTGAAAATCGCAATAAGAGGTGAAGTACACTTTGCCGGGTTGCTGGGTAAACTTGGCATTGCCAAAGTCTTTTAAAGAAGCTAATCGAGCATTAACTTGTTTAAAGTCAACATGTTGGTCTAAGTGTAAAGCGATATCTTCATGATAGACATGGGCCAGAGCATGCTCGGCTAAATCGACAGGGCCAAGGCGCAATAAACTAAAACTTATCCCTACAGTAAAGGCAATTGAAGCTGCCATTGCCATTAGAAAGCCGGTTCGGCGTCGCTGTTTATGATGTTGCTGCAATTGCTGGCGTAGGATTAGCTTATCGGCTAAATCTTCAGGTACGCCAATCTTCAATGCATTGCAGAGTTTAGCATCGAGGTTTTTAAGTTCATTCACAAACGCTTGGTTTTCTGGCTTAGCATCTACTTGACGCAGAAAGTCGGCATCTTGATTGTTAGGGTTTTCATAGGCTTGACGTCTAAATTTAAGCTCATCCATTGGATTGGCCTCTCACCTCTGATTTTTCAAGTAATTCTTTCAATTGGCTCCTCGCCCGAAATAAACGTGTCATCACAGTGTTGCGATTAAGCTCCATCAGCTCGGCAATTTCATCGCCGCTAAAGCCACCAATAAGTTGCAGTAACAATGGTTCACGGTATTCGATATCAAGCCGACTGATTTGCCGACGGATCAAATATTGCTCGGTCTGTTCTTCACTGCTATTAGAGATGTTGTCCTCTAAGGTGTCTTGTTCAACATCGGAATAATCAAACTGTTTACGCTCAAAGCGCCGGGCATTTTCACGCCGCAGAATAGTGATTAGCCATGCTTTTGCGGCTTTATCATCTTTGAGTGAATCTAATGCTTTCCATGCCCGTAAAAATGTTTCTTGGGTAATGTCTTCAGCCACGTGTTTATCGCCACATAGCCAATAGGCATAACGGAAGATATCGGCATGTAGTGCCTTGACTAGGCTGTTATAGCGTCGTTGTTTACTTAGCATGTCAGAAGAGACCGCAGGCTCAGCCGATTTCTTACGCCAATGAGTAAACATTTTTTACCTTTTGGTCTTTTAGTTGAATATTTAGCATGGTTGAGCTCGCTTCTATGTCATTAAACCTATTTTTTTATTGAGGGTTTATTGCGGATTTAATGGGCTTAAAGGTGCTGACTTGGGTTTTGAGTGTTGACGTTTATAGGCTTTGACCACGTTAAGTAATGCGGTGCACTGGGCACTTAAGTGCTGATTTGCACTGCTAGTACTTGTGGTTGCATTATCAGTATGGTTGACATCGGCCTTTGCACCATAGGCGGCTAGTTGTAGTTGCTGTATCGCCTGTGCGAGTGGTAAAGATTGTTCGGCAATCTTATCGAGTGTCATCGGCGTTTGTTCTAATTCGCTGAAATAGCGCTGTAACTGCAACATTATATGGCTCACATCGCCACTAGCACAGGCTTGCTCTAATCCTTGTAAACTCGTTACAGCTGTGGCTGGCGCAGAGTTAAGCACAATAGGGGCGGTTATTTGATTTTTTAAGGCGCGGCGCCAAGCGATAAATGTGATTAGCCAAACAATCATTGTGACTAACCAAAGCGTTGCAAAAACGCTGCTGACCCAAGACCAACCGTTGTCTGTTGTAGCGTTAGCTTGCCACGTAGGCTCTGCGGGAGTATCGCTAACCCTGCCACCTTTGACCACGATAGTACGTGCGGGTAGTGTTGCCGTTTCTTGGCGTTTAAGGTGTGGATTCCACCAAGGTATTTTTACCTCGGGCAAAGTAAACGTTCCGGCTTTACTGGGGACAATAGCCGACGAAATACTGTACTGAGACACGATTTGCGCCTCGCGCACAAAGGTCTGTCGCTGGGGTTTTTCAGGATATAACTTAAGCTCTTCAGGGAGCGCTTGGCTGATATCGGGCAAACTATTTTCATCAGCATTTGAGGCTAAAAGCGTTATCGTGCGGGTAATGGGGCTACCGACGGTAAACTCGTTAATATCCTCCGGAAATGTTTCTTTTAATACGACAAGATCGGCAACTAACCACTGACCTTGGAAACTGGCCGGTGCAGGGTTGACTTGCACCGTGAGCGATGGTGCTCCCGCTTGCATTGGGCGACTTTCATTAAAGCCAAACATACCGCCGCGGCGTTGGGATTCAACCAGTACATCGCCGGCAAAGGTCGCCCCTTTAATATTAATTTGGCCCGGTAAGTCGGGAATAATGCCATAGGTGCGTTCAATTACGCGGTAACGGCGTCCATCGACGATTTCTGAGCCATCCTTATCTTCACCGATTTGTTTGATTTGCCCACCTTCAATTACTGGTGCGCTCAATACGCCTCGTTGCAATTCTACCGCTAGATAGAGTTTTACTTTGTAGGTAATCAATTGACCGACATAGGCTTCGTCAGTTGACACTTTGGCGTCGATAAACAGATTATTCATTTGTGCGGGTTGGCTACCGGTTTCGACCACTTGTAGTGGAATAGGCGATGAGCTGACGCCGTCAATACTAAAGGCTGGAATGGTCAACTGGCCTTTTTGTTTTGGTGCGAGCAGTACTTGCCAGCGGGTTTCTTTGACCGCATCGAAGTTCATGATTTGCGTGCTGCGGCTCACGCTAGTACGGCCGACAATAAAATCTTTCAGTAGGGCGGACGTGTCTAGCTTTCCGGTATCGACTTCGTCATCGACACTGATGTTGAGCACAAAGTATTCGCCCTCCATCACAGGGTTGCGATCGACCGAGGCCTCAATTTTGCTAAGTGCAAAGGCGGGATGAGCGACTCCGATGGCAAGGAGTAGCAGGATAAAAAATTGTCTCGTCACCACTGTTCGTTATCCTTTGATATTTGGCCATTTTGACGGCGTTTTTGATATTCCAACTGCATCTTGTTGCGCAGTAACACTTGCGGGTCTTCACTCACGCCCCTCAGTGCTCGCTGCATTTCTGCGGGCAGTGGCTCGCTATTGGTTGGCGGTGCCTCTACCGATTCACTCATAGCAGCCTCTTGTTTATCTTGCGCATTTTGCTCAGGAGCTTCTTTGGCGGCAACGTTTTGCTTTTCCTGTTCTGCTGACTTTTGCTCTTCAGCATCGGCTTTAGCCTGCGCTTGCATCTTAGCTTCATTTTCTACAGGTGAATTGTCTACCGTCTCATTTTCCTGCGCATCCTGCACGCCATTTTGCTGCTTGGCTTCATCCTGCTTATCCTGAGCATTGCCATTTTGCTTATCTTGCTCAGATTGTTGCTCATTCGTTTTTTGCTGCTCAGAATTGGCATCGTCCTGTTGATCCTGAGACTCTTGCCCTGCTTGATCTTGCTTATTTTTCTGAGCGCTATCTTGGTCAGATTGCTGTTTATCCTGCGATTTTTGATTACCGGATTGTTGGTCGCCTTGTTGATCTTGGTTCTTATCCTGTTGCTCGTTTTTACCTTGCTGTTGTTGCTGTTCCTGCAATAACTTTTCAGCAAGTTCAAGGTTGGCCTTGGCCGCAGGGAAATCAGCTTGTTTCTCAAGCGCGGCTTGATAGCGCTCCTTGGCCTTATCGGGTTTACCGAGTTGCATCAACGCATTGCCTTGATTGTAGAGGCCTTGGGCTGAACTATCTTGCTCGAAGGTTTTTAGTGCTTGCTGGTAATCACCGGCTTTGTATTGGGCGCTGCCACGCCATTGGGGCGACTCAAACTGCTTAGCGGCGTTTGCGTAATCCTGGGATTGATAGGCCTGCATCGCTTGTTGATCTGTGGTTTTCCACACATTGTCCCAGGCATTGTCCCACACACTGGCATGGGCTGGCTGAGGCACAGCCGCGAGCAGTAAGCTGCCAGCAAGAGTGATAAATCCAACACTGGCCACGATTCCTTGTCTAAAGCTGAAAAGGGCGGGTAGCAGTAATAATAAGGCGAGGTAAGGACCGAGATCCTGCCAAGTTTCACCATCAAGATCTGTGGCTTTCGCATCGCCAGCATCGCTTAACCATTGCTGTAATTGGGCGAGATCATTACCGTCGGTGCGATTTTGGATCAGAACGCCTTTGTTATTCACGGCCAGTTTTTGCAGCAGAGCGAAATCAGTGCTGGCCACAACGACTTCGTTGCTGCTGTCGCGTTGTAATTGCCCATCGGGTAGACGAATTGGCGCGCCTTGGCTGGTACCAAAAGCGACGACGGCAAGACGATATTGCGTGCCACTTAATGCCGAGTTAGCGTCATCAAATTGGGCAGCGGTTATGCCATCTGTCATCACGATAATATCACCGCGAATATGGCCACCCTGAGCCAGTAGCGTTTTGGCTTGGGTCAAGCCTGCCGCTAAGTTTGAACCACGAACGGGCATAATCTCAGGACTTAAAGTCGGCAGTAAATTGAGTAATGTGCCGGTATCACGGGTTAATGGGCTAATAGTAAAGGCATCGCCTGCAAAGGCGACTAAACCAGTTTCACCTTCTTTGAGATTACGCAGGAGATCCGTTGCCCTAAATTTGGCTTGGGTTAACCGATTCGGCGCAAGATCGGTGGCGAACATAGATACGGACATGTCCATCACCAGTACGCGGCCTTGCTCGGCGGCAAACACAGGTAAGGATTGTTTATTAACGGCAGGTCCGGCGAGTGCTAAGGTCGCAATCAACCAAGTGAAGGCTAATAAATGCAACGGACGGCGGGATTTCTTATTGCCTTGGGTGACCAATATCTTGGCTAAGTGCGGCGCAATATAACGATTCCAAGCGCTGTGGCTCTCGTGTTGCCGCCATAAACTCAACAAGGCTAAGGCTAGCGGTACTAGTGCGAGTAGCCATTCGGGACGAATAAAATGTAGGCTCATTATTTGATGTTCCCCTGTGAAGTGGTTGCGACAGAGGGTTTAACGCGGCGCGCTGCAAACAGTGGCAATTGACCTAAGGCAATCCACAGACTCGTCAGTAATGCCAGTGCCAGCGGCCAATAGAACAGATCTGCCTGCGGACGATAGCTTAACTGGTCGCGACTCACAGGTTCGAGTTTATCGATTTCTTGGTAAATCTGGTCTAACTCTTGGCTGTTACGGGCGCGAAAATAACGGCCGTGGGTGACGTCGGCGATATGCTTAAGTTGGTTTTCATCCAGATCCATCGAAGGATTAACCCGCTCGCGGCCAAAGAGTGTACGGCGCTCCATCACATCGGCACCGACACCGACAGTGTAAATAGTGACTTTACGATTAGCGGCAATTTGCGCCGCTTGCTCCGGCTCAATATTGCCCGCGTTGTTAGAGCCGTCGGTCAATAAAATCAACACTCTGTTACTCTCGTCCATTTTATCGAAGCGTTTTACCGCCAGCCCTATGGCTTCACCTATGGCGGTTTGTTTACCGACTAAGCCGATTTGTGCTTCTTTTAAAAACTGCGCCACTGAACGTCTATCTTGGGTGAGCGGCGCCTGTAAATAGGCGTGATCGGCAAAGAGAATTAAACCGATACGATCGCCTTTACGGCGTTCGATAAAGTCACTGACGACGTGCTGAATTAAAGTGAAACGGTCAACGGTTTTGCCATTTACCACCATGTCTTCAATCTGCATACTGCCGGATAAATCCACCGCCATCATCAGATCGCGGCCTTGGCTCGGCAGTTCTATAGGTTCGCCAAGCCATTGCGGACGAGCAATAGCGAGCACTAATAGGCACCACATCAGCCAGTAGCGTTTGCGACTCTGGCGCGTGTTGGCCGCTAAGCTTTGTTTGCCCGTTTGGCTTATTCCGGGTAATTGCAGCCGGCCACCATCCACTTGTACGGTTTGTTGGCGCCAAAAAATCAAAGGTAAAGGCAGTAATATCAATAGCCAAGGCCATGCAATTGTTAACATTGTGCCTCCGGTTGTTTGGTGTCAGCTGGCTGGATTGGCGCTTTGCTCTTAGCTTGAGCGTCGCCACTCGCTTGAACGTAGCCCTTAGCTTGAACAAGATTCGGCAGAGGCGCACTCAGTGTTGCTTTCGATGCCAACCAAGCTTGTGCGAGTTCATGTAACTCATTGGCTTCAGCTAAGGTCAACGGCGTTGGTTGATGACGTTTGGCCAACAAGGCGCCAATACGTTGGCGTTTTGGCGCGGGTAAATAGCTGTCTAGCCAAGTCGCCCAAGCTTCACCATCTAAGGAGGCTATTGCATCTCTGCTGAGGTAACTCATGGCGGTTCGCTTTAATAGGCTGTTGACGTCAGAGGCATAGGAAGTCGCTTGTCTATCGAGCTGATTAAGTAACTGTTTAGCGGCTTTTTTCGGTGCGAAGTCACGGGCGCGTTTTCTTAGCCAGATAACTAAAAGTGTGATGAGAGCAATCACTAGCCCGAGGACCAACCAATAACCGATTGCCCAAGGCCAAGCGCCGATTGGATCGGGATGAATGATATCCTGCAGATCCGCCAGCGCAGGGTTTGGCGCCGTAGAAGGCATAGGTACTGTTGCCTGTGGATTTGCTATTTCTGAATTCACTGTTGCTGGATCCATAGTTAACGCAATAATTCCAATTGATGGGCTAGGGGAGCACCCGCATCTATGAGCTGGGTGCGCACGCGCAGTTGCTGCATCATGGCGATAAAGTCCCTTTGCTGACGCAGCTGAATGTCGAGCCATGCCTGATAACTGTGGCGGGTGAGCACTAAGTCCTCATTCCCATCACGTACCGGCAAATTAAAGTTGTGCGGTAACGGCAGTGTACCTTGACGCAGAGGATCGGTAATAAGATAGGCGCCCACATCGCAATGACGCTTAAGCTCAGTGAGAGGCGCGATACATTGAGGGCTAAAATGGCTGCCATCTGTCACTATCCAAACTAAGGAGCCGGGTTTGGCGATACGTTGTAATCGCTGACAGGCACGCAAGATATGGTCAGGATCGCGCTGGCCACTGCCAACATGATTGAGCTGATTTTCGTGTACACGGCGCAGGCCCGAGATCAATTGCAATATGCCCTGACGACGGCTGCGGGGTTTGAGCTCTAGATGCTCAGACTCGCAGGCGATCAAGGCGCCGAGTCGATCGCCATGGTTAATCGCATTCCAACCTAAGGTGGTGGCTAGGTGTCCTGCTTGCACCGATTGCAGCAATAAACTCGAACCAAAATAGAGGCTTTGGCTCAAGTCGATTAACAATAAAATAGGGCGCTCACGTTCTTCGACAAATAACTTAGTGTGAGTTGTGCCAGTACGAGCGGTAACGCGCCAATCAATGGTGCGCACATCGTCGCCCTGTTGGTAGTGGCGCACCTCGGCAAACTCCATACCGCGGCCTTTGATTAAGCTGCTGCGATGGCCCGCTAAATTAGCGCGGGCACGGCTATAACGCTCAGGCATAGCGCGGGCGATATTTTGGCACGCCAGCAGCTCTTGCTCGGTTAAATGCAAGCCATCGGCAAAAAGCGGCAAGCCATCGACCGAGGCTGAGAGTCGCGCTGTGTCACTCATCTTATTCCACCTTTTATCTTCACCGTTAAGGTACTGCAACTTGACTTAAGATGTGGTTGATCACGTGATCGCGGCTGACACCTTCGGCCTGTGCTTGGTAGCTGAGTAGCAATCTGTGTCTTAACACGTTCGGTGCGACGGCTTGAATGTCTTCTGGTGAAACAAAGTCTCGCTCGTGCAGCCAAGCACGGGCGCGGGCGCAGCGTTCTAATGAAATAGTTGCGCGCGGGCTGACGCCGTACTCAAGCCACTTAGCTAAGTCTTCGCTGTAACGTAAAGGCTCACGGGTCGCCATCACGATTTCGACTATGTACTTTTCGAGCGGCTCGGCGAGATAGATTTCCATGGCTTCGTCACGGGCGGCAAACACATCTGCTTGTGCAATCGGCTCAGTGGTTGGCAATTCGTGGGTGAGCGCTTCTTTACGGGATTGGCGCAGAATTTCGATTTCAGTCTCGCCGCTCGGGTAATCAAGATTCAAGTGCATTAAAAAACGGTCAAGCTGTGCTTCGGGCAGGGGATAAGTGCCTTCGTTTTCTAATGGATTTTGGGTTGCCATCACTAAAAACAGCGGTGGCAGCTTATAACTGTGCTTACCGACGGTGACTTGACCTTCGGCCATGGCTTCTAATAAGGCCGATTGTACTTTGGCGGGGGCGCGGTTAATTTCGTCCGCCAGAATTAAATTGTGGAAAATCGGTCCGGCTTCAAATTCGAAGGTGCCGGTTTGCGAGCGATAAATATCTGTGCCGGTTAAGTCGGCAGGCAGCAGATCAGGGGTAAATTGAATGCGGTGAAAATCGCCCTCAACCCCGTCACATAAGGCTTTCACCGCACGGGTCTTGGCCAGTCCCGGTGGACCTTCAACTAATAAGTGGCCATTGGCAATTAAGGCAATGAGCAGATTTTCGGTCAATACTGGCTGCCCTAAAACAACCTTATTTAGGTAAGTGCGTAATGCGTGGAAGCGACTCAAAGGCATGATGCTACTCGTTTTATTATGTTGAAAATACGTGTGTGGGCTATAGACAACAGCTATGGTAAAGAATTCCCTTAGGGTTTGGCTAGTGTTAAAAAAACAAACAGGTGTTTAAAACTTGCTGACAAGAAGTTAGAATCAGATCACACTTTAATGGTCAGACCTGTTATTGGGCGTTTTTCGCCGTAAAACAATGGGTCAAACACGGAAATAGCTAGCGCCGCCTGAAATCTCTCAGCGATTGCGCACATAAAGAGGGTGACAAATGAGTGATAGACAACAGGTTACGAACGCCAAGGGTGAACGTATCGCCATTGTAGCGGGTTTAAGAACGCCATTTGCAAAGCAAGCCACGGCATTCCACGGCGTATCGGCATTAGATATGGGTAAAATGGTAGTTAATGAGCTGTTGGCACGCTCGGAACTCGATCCTAAGCTGATTGAGCAATTAGTGTATGGCCAAGTAGTTCAAATGCCCGCCGCACCTAATATTGCACGAGAAATCGTCCTCGGTACTGGCATGAATGTGGCGACTGATGCCTATAGTGTCACTCGCGCCTGTGCGACTAGCTTCCAATCTGCCGTAAACGTGGCCGAATCTATCATGACGGGCAATATCGAAATCGGTATTGCGGGCGGCGCCGACTCTTCTTCTGTCTTGCCTATCGGCGTGTCGAAAAAATTAGCCCATGCGTTAGTCGATTTGAATAAAGCCCGTAGCTTTGGGCAAAAGTTACAAATTTTCCGCCGTTTAGGTTTAAAGGATTTATTACCTGTGCCGCCTGCGGTGGCAGAGTACTCAACGGGCTTGTCTATGGGACAAACCGCCGAGCAGATGGCAAAAACCTACAATATTAGCCGTGCCGATCAAGATGCCTTAGCGCACCGCTCACATACCTTAGCGAGTGAAACTTGGGCTTCGGGCCATTTGCGTGACGAAGTGATGGTCGCGCATATACCGCCGTATAAGCAGTTTATCGATCGCGATAACAATATCCGCGAAAACTCAGTATTGGAGTCATATGCTAAGTTGCGTCCTGCATTCGACAAACAACATGGAACTGTGACGGCGGCCAACAGTACGCCACTGACTGACGGTGCCTCAGCGATTATCCTGATGAGTGAAGGTCGAGCCAAAGCCTTAGGTTATCAACCGATTGGTTACATTAAGAGTTACGCCTTTAGCGCCATTGATGTGTGGCAAGATATGCTGATGGGGCCATCCTACGCGACGCCACTGGCGTTAAAACGTGCCGGAATGGAATTAGAAGATCTTACCCTGATTGAAATGCACGAAGCCTTTGCGGCGCAGACATTAGCGAATATGCAGATGTTTGCTTCGAAAAAATTTGCCGAAGAAAAACTCGGCCGTAACCGCGCGATTGGCGAAATTGACATGAGTAAGTTTAACGTGCTCGGTGGCTCGCTCGCTTATGGTCATCCTTTTGCGGCAACGGGAACCCGTTTAATCACCCAAGTGTGCCGTGAGCTTAAGCGCCGCGGTGGTGGAACTGGCCTAACAACGGCTTGTGCGGCCGGTGGTTTAGGTGTGGCTATGATAGTGGAAGTGGAGTAATCGGCATGGAAAAGACCTTTAATTTGACCCGCCGCGACGACGGCATTGCTATTTTAACTATGGATGTTCCTGGTGAAACCATGAACACCCTAAAAGCGCAGTTTGGCCCTGAAATCAGTGAAATTCTGGCCGAGATCAAAAGTGATTCGAGCATTCGCGGTTTAGTGCTGATCTCTGGCAAAAAAGATTCTTTTGTTGCGGGCGCAGATATTTCTATGCTCGATGCTTGTAAAACGGCGAGCGATGCCAAAGCCTTATCCCAAAAAGGTCATGTAGTTTTCAATGAGCTAGAAGCCTTAACGATTCCTGTGGTTGCGGCAATCCATGGCGCCTGTTTAGGCGGTGGTTTAGAGTTAGCCTTAGCTTGTCATCAAAGGGTATGTAGCGACGATGGCAAGACTATGCTCGGCGTTCCGGAAGTCCAACTTGGCTTATTGCCAGGCGGCGGCGGGACTCAACGTTTGCCACGTTTAGTCGGCATTACGACAGCCTTAGATATGATGCTGACCGGTAAACAAATCCGTCCTAAACAAGCCTTGAAAATGGGCTTAGTGAATGATGTTGTACCGCAGACGATTTTGTTGCAAACCGCAGTTGAGATGGCGCTTGCGGGTAAAAGTGCACCTAAACTAGTTAAAAAGTCACTCATTAATCAAGTGCTTGAAGGCACGAGCTTTGGCCGTAACATTATTTTCGATCAAGCGACTAAACAAGTCGAAAAGAAAACCCAAGGTAATTATCCAGCACCAGCCAAAATTATTGACTGCGTGCGTCAAGGGATTGCGAAGGGCATGCAAAAAGGACTAGAAGTCGAAGCGAGTCACTTTGCCGAATTAGTGGTATCAAAAGAATCTGCTGCGCTGCGCAGTATTTTCTTCGCGACCACAGAAATGAAGAAAGAAACCGGCGCTGAAGGTGCGAGCCCGCGTAAAGTGAAAAAAGCGGTGATCTTAGGTGGCGGTTTAATGGGCGGAGGCATTGCCTCTGTGACGACCACTAAGGCTAAAATCCCCGTTCGCGTCAAAGACATCAGCGAAAAAGGTTTAAGCAATGCATTAGCTTACGCCTACAAGCTGTTGGATAAAGGGGTTAAGCGCCGCCATATGACGCCTGCTGCCCGTGACAACTTAATGGCACTGATGACTACAACCACTGAGTATAAAGGCGTTAAAGATGCCGACATCGTTGTGGAAGCAGTATTTGAAGACTTAGCACTTAAACATCAAATGGTGAAAGACATTGAGCGTGAGTGTGGTGAGCACACTATTTTTGCGTCAAATACCTCATCTTTGCCGATTAGCCAAATCGCCGAGGCGGCGATGCGTCCTGAAAATGTGATTGGTCTGCATTATTTCTCGCCAGTGGAAAAAATGCCGCTGGTGGAAGTGATTGCCCATGCTAAAACGTCGCCAGAAACCATTGCGACTACTGTCGCATTTGCCCGTAAGCAAGGTAAAACTCCGATAGTGGTGCAGGATGGCGCGGGTTTCTATGTGAACCGTATTCTTGCGCTTTACATGAACGAGGCCGCGCAATTACTACTGGAAGGCCAAAGTGTTGAGCATTTGGATAAAGCTTTAGTTAAATTTGGTTTCCCTGTGGGCCCCATTACTTTACTCGACGAAGTGGGTATCGACGTGGGCGCTAAGATTTCACCGATCCTTGAGAAAGAATTGGGTGAACGTTTTAAAGCGCCAGCGGCTTTTGACAAGCTTTTGAGTGACGATCGTAAAGGCCGTAAAAATGGTAAAGGTTTCTATCAATACGGCGCATCGAGCAAGAAAGCTAAAGCTGTCGATGAGAGTGTTTATGGCGTGTTAGGCATTAAGCCTGGCACCAATAAAGACGCAAAAGCGGTTGCCGAGCGTTGTGTCGTACAAATGCTTAACGAAGCGGTGCGTTGTTTAGAAGACGGTATTATCGCATCGCCAAGAGATGGTGATATTGGCGCCATTTTCGGTATTGGCTTTCCGCCATTCCTCGGTGGCCCATTCCATTATATTGACACTTTAGGCGCCGCGAACTTAGTGAAGATCCTTGAAGGTTATCAAAGTCAATTCGGTAACAGATTCGAACCTTGTGAGCGCTTAAAAACCATGGCTCAAGAAAACTCGCGCTTCTTCTAAGTCTTCACAACTCGATATTGAACAAAAAAGCGGCATAAAATTGCCGCTTTTTTATTGCCACAAGGCATTATTTTGCCTAAGAAACGTTCAAAATGTTGATGTGATTCTTGTATGAGCAGCACCCTTAAATGGTTGAAGTTGACTTTAATGTTATTCCGCTGAGTTAGATGCTTTAGTTCATTGTTTAGTTGACCACTTGTATGTTGATAGCGGGTACGCATAGAACGCTTAGTCTAATATCTGAACGAATATCAAAATGGGTATTAATTTGAATGGCTCACAAGCGATTTTTTTTGATGGGGAGTAAAATACCGAGCGTTATTATTTTTAGTTATTTTTAGTTATTTTTAAAGATATGGCCTTTAATAAATATTAAAAACTAAAGGGAGCTATGCTCCCTTTAGTTTTTCAGCTGGGCCTAATTTAAATTTTTATCGCTGTTTATTCATTAGGCTCATTACTTTAAGGCTTAAATCTAGTTCCACCAACCCTTTGCCGAAATCACTTCAAGTTGGTTTAAACCATCAGGTAACTTAACCTTTTTACGCGCTGGCTTAGATAAACCGAGTGCTTTTTTAATTGAATTTAGCATAGTCACTCTCCTCATTTATTCAGTTATGCGATTTCGAATAATTTGAATTTGACATTAGGAGCACCAGCTACTTCAAGTGATTTGAATTTGACATTAGGAGCACCTGCTATTTCAAGTGATTTGAATTTGACATTAGGAGCGCCCGCTACTTCGAGTGGTTTGAATTTGACATTAGGAGCACCTGCTATTTCAAGTGATTTGAATTTAACGTTAGGAGCACCTGCAACTTCGAATGATTTGAATTTAACATTAGGAGCGCCCGCTACTTCGAGTGGTTTGAATTTGACATTAGGAGCGCCCGCTACTTCGAGTGGTTTGAATTTGACATTAGGAGCACCCGCTACTTCAAGTGATTTGAATTTGACATTAGGAGCACCTGCTATTTCAAGTGATTTGAATTTGACATTAGGAGCGCCCGCTACTTCGAGTGGTTTGAATTTGACATTAGGAGCACCTGCTATTTCAAGTGATTTGAATTTAACGTTAGGAGCACCTGCAACTTCGAATGATTTGAATTTAACATTAGGAGCGCCCGCTACTTCGAGTGGTTTGAATTTGACATTAGGAGCGCCCGCTACTTCGAGTGGTTTGAATTTGACATTAGGAGCACCTGCTATTTCAAGTGATTTGAATTTAACGTTAGGAGCACCTGCTACTTCAAGTGATTTGAATTTAACATTCGGAGCACCTTCAAGCGCAACACTATTCGCAGTTAAACCAATTGAAGATAATAAAGTAACTGTTACTAGGATTCCTTTAATCATTCTAATTCTCTCTCAGGGTAGTTGATATTGATTTATTATTGACACTAACAGTACTAATGCATGTGTTGTGCCAATGTCTAAAATTGCAATCAAATTGAGAGTTAAGTGATTAGATAATGTTTCTAGTCATATCAGGTTTGGCTATATTTTCTTGGAGTAGCAGAGTAAACTCACTTTCTTTTATGGCCTTACTAAAAATATAACCTTGAATCTCTTCGCAGTTGAGCGCCCGTAAAATATTTAATTGTGCAATCTGCTCTACGCCTTCACCTACCACTGATAGCCCCATGTTATGGGCGATTGTGATAATAGAATCGACCATTTTTAGATCGCGATCAGACTTATCAATATCGTCAACAAACGCTTTATCAATCTTCAATGTATGAATCGGGAAGCGCTTTAAGTATGAGAGTGACGAGTACCCAGTACCGAAATCATCTAGTGCCAAACTGACACCCATTTTAGCCAGTTGTTGCATGACAATAATTGCCGTTTCCGGCTGTTTAATGACGGTACCTTCAGTAATTTCTAATTCTAGGTGACAAGCTGGCAGCTTAGTAAGTCTTAAAATTGACTCTATTCGCTGTTGAAGATCGGGGAGCGCAAATTGACGTGACGATAAATTGACTGCAACCCTGCCGCTAAATATTCCTTGTTCCCGCCAGTTCTGTGCGGCGAAACAGGCTTTGCGTAATACAATTTCACCAATTTCAATAATTAAACCATTTTCTTCTGCCAGAGGAATAAAATCATTCGGTGGAATTAAGCCATGTATTGGATGGTTTAATCTAACTAAAGCCTCCATACCAGTAATTTTACCGCGTTTAAGATCAACTTTAGGCTGATAATAGACTTCGAATAAATCTTCCTTTAAACCTTCACGAATTAAGGTTTCCACCTCTAATTGACGAATAGCATGTTGGTTTAATGGCTCTGAATAAAACTGGTAACAATTACCCCCTGCTGATTTAGCATGGTACATAGCGATGTCGGCTTTTCTTAGTAATGCTTGCTCATTTTGCTCATCCTCAGGAAATAATACGATACCAATACTTAATCCTAAGACTAATAGTTCATGATTAATTTCGAAGGCTGGTTTCAGTCCTTCTATAACACGACTTGCGATTGCTGCACTGGCATTTATATCTGAATTTTTATCGAGTACAATTGCAAACTCATCTCCACCTAATCGATAAATGCTGGTATTTTTAGGCAGTAATGATTTTATACGCACTGAAACCAGTTGTAGTAATGTATCTCCAACCTGATGACCGAGGGAGTCATTAATACGTTTAAAGTTATCAAGGTCAAGTACCATGAGAGCATGGGCTATTTCTTTATTGACTAAGTTACTTAAGGTGACTTGTAAATTAGAACGATTTGGAAGTCCAGTTAATACATCATTATTTGTTAATTTTCTAAGTTCTTCTTCTTGTTGTTTTCGTCTCGATATATCGGAAAAAATACCAACGTAGTGTGATAGTTCACCTTGTTCATCATAGATGGCATCGATAGTCAGTTCCATATTAAAGCGACTTTTATCTCCTCTCAATGCTTCGACTTCATTTGTCCATCGGCCTTGTTGTTTTAATATTGTTCTGATTTGAGTGGAAAAGGTTTCGGGATACAAATCAAATGTGAGTAATTTTCCCATGAAATCAGTACGATTGCGTAATGAAATCTTGCAGCAAGCCTCATTAACTTCAACAAAATGGTACTGATTATCAAGAATAAACATACCTTCTGAAATGTTTTCAATTGCCTTCTCAAACAATTTCAATTGTTCTTCTTTCTGTTTGAATTGGCTAATATTTTTAATTGTGCCAGTCATACGTAGGGCATTATCTTTGTCATCACGTTCTACAATTTTTGCTCGGTCTAAGATCCATACCCAATTATCATCTTTACCTTTTACTCGATATGCCGCTTCGAAATGGTCTGTTTCACCATAAAAATGTTTATTAAGCGCCTCTCGAACGCGTTCCTGGTCCATTGGATGAATATTACTTTCTTCATTTGATTTGCCAGAGCGATGTCCATCACGGGGAAACTCTAATGCTCCCCAAATATTTGAGCGAAAAATATTACCGGTTTCTATGTCCCAGTCCCACATTTCATCACCACTTCCCCATAAGGACAGTTTTAATCTTTCTTCACTTAATGCAATCTGGCGTTGAACTTCTCTTTTTTTCAAGAGAAATTTGATAGATATAAGCGCTACAAGTATTAATACGATAAAATAAAATAATTTAGCATAGGTAGATAGCCACCAAGGAGGCGTTATTTCTATTTTTAAGCTATGAGTGGGGCCTGGTTCATTAGTGATAGGATTTACCCCATAGACATTAAATGAGTATTCTCCGGGTGATAGATTAGTATATGTTGCTGAATTATTCCCTTTATCTGCAATCCAATCATTTGATAAACCCTCTAATTGATAAAAATAATCAATGCTTATACTGCCAGATTTAGGTGAGTTAAACTTTAATGTAAAAGGATAGTCAGAATATTTTAACTCTATTTTTGAGGATTTAGATATCGATGTTGTAAGTTTTCCATCTCCTACTTTTTGTATTTCATTGAAGATGTAAAGGTCGCTGATAACAGTCTCTATTCCACCTTTTTTTATATATTCTTTGAGTTTAGCAACGTTTATTTCGCTAATGCCATTTATCCCGCCAAAATAGAAGTAGTGCTCAATAGCGATTGCGCTTTGTGTATTGTACTCATCTTGCGTACCAAAGTCGGTGTTTAAAACATAAAATTTTTCACCTATGTTAACAATTAGCTCTTGAATTGATGATGCTGCTATTTCATTTTCATTATTAACTGATAAGGAGTAAATGGGGTTTCTACTATTGAAAATAAGTTTTGTTAATTTATATTTGTGATTATAAGAGTAGATTGCTGATTTAGTACCAAAGTAAGTTATACCATCTTTGTGAACAATGCTATATACAATACCATTGCTATATATATTTTTTTCAATTCCATTACCTATCTCAATCAATCCAGCTTGCGTTGCAACTATATAATTTTCGTCTGATATATTTTTTATTTCAAAAATTGGTAACTTGTTTTTTAAAACTAATTTCGAAGTAACTTTTTTACTTTCAATGTTAACTTCTTTTATTTCAAAGTTACTTGTCCCGAATAAAATTTTATTATTTTTAATATCGGAGATGGCAACCACTTCATCGTTACTAATTCTTATAGGTTTAATTTGATCCTTTGACTTATAGTAGAATCCATTTAACCCTCCAAAAAAAACATTATCATTTTTTGAAACTGCACTTGTTATGTTTTCAATATTGGTTGCAATTACTGTTTCATTTTTTTTAAGCGTGTCAATTTTTAAAATGTTATTTTTGTTGCTGGATATGGTTAGCTCGTTATTTTTTTCTGAAGTGATATTCCAGACGTTTGTTCTCGATTTATTTATAACAGAGACTATGTTTTTTTTATTGTCTATTAATGAAATCCCCATGTTAACCCTAGCCACAAAAATATAGTTTTCTCCCTGAAATAATAGGTGTGGCTTCTGTATTGAATCAAAATCAAGAATGCTTCCAATTATTTTTTTTTCGAAAGTTTTTTTATTGAGGTTGTAAATGTAATTATCTTTAATGAGAGTGATGTAGTTCCCATTAGTTGACATGCTATCTATTTCGAAGGATTTAATTTTATTTATTTTTATGTTTTTTTTGTCAAGGTTATAAATGGAATCATGTGTAAATATAAAGTAGTTGCCATCTATTTCACTTATGTCTATTACATCGTCAATTAATTTTTCTGACTTGCCTTTAGAGTAAAAGAATGTTTTTCCATCATGATTCTTTAAAAGGTAATCGCTTCCTATTTTTATTATACGCTTTATGCTGTTGAAATTTTTATTTTCTATGCTTAATATTACTTTGTGTGTGTCTTGATCTACTTCGATTATTTTATTATCTGTGCCAACAATAATATTATTATCAGAGATACTTAATGACCATATTGCATTCTGTAAGTTTTTAACTTTTTCAAATCGTTCCTTATTAGGTGAGTAAACATTTAATCCTTTATCGGTTCCAATAAAGAGGCTCTTACCATCAAATATAGCACTTTGAATAAATGAACTATCTAGCCCGGAACCATCATTCGAATAGAATTTTTTAAATTCTCTACCATCAAATCGATTTAGGCCATTTAATGTTCCAATCCAAATGTAACCATCAAGGTCTTCTGCTATGGATGTTACAGTACTTTGTGATAATCCTTCTGGAACACTGAAAAGCTTAGTTCTTAATTCTATAGGTATAACCTCTTGAGTAAGTTCTTGGCTCATAAGGGAAAATTGGAAAGAATTTATAGTTATTAAGAGGGCAAAAGCCAAGAGTGCTTTAGGCATAGTATTTGTTCTTATTATCCGATGATGCCATGAAACATTAGTGTTACATTACTTTTCCAGAAAGCGAGTGGTTTGTCAAAGTGCAGTTTACCAAAAATCATTTTACAACATACAGATGCGGTAAAATTGTTCACTTAATATGTGATAAAACATGGATTAGCCATGTTTTACATCAGTATTATGCCCAACAGTGATAGATACGACTATTGTTGGGCTAATTTGTAGCGGTTCTGTTTGTTTACCTCAAATAGCGAGCAAATGTGTGAGTAAAAATGTTCTGTCTAAAAATTAAACTTCTCTGCTGTTTGCTTAAAAGTCTTGAGATCGGTAATCATTTTTTCTGATAACAGTGGTGCTTGGGTTTTATGCTCTTCACCAGTGCTAAATAAGACTAAGCGGTCACTGTGTTTAGTACGCATTCTACGCATCATAAATTTAAGTAAATCGGTACGGGTGAGTTTGGCTATCTCATCGACAACGATTTCTCTTTGGTTAAATTGATAATCTCTATTACCGACACTGACCCAATAACGTTGACTACGCGTTTTGAGATTCGCATCATGTTCCATTATTTGGCTAATTAAGCCTACCTTTGTGCTTTCCCATTCTTCATTAGTAATTTGCATCACCGCATAATTAAAGTCGGCAATAAACTCATCGATTGCTTCTAATAAATGCAATGGACCGGTTGTGGGTGACTGTATATAAAAAATGAGTCCAGGATGACGATTGAGTGGCAGATAACCTGTCCCGACCATATAGCCCAATTGCTTTTCGGTGCGCAGTTCATGGAAGAAGGTGGACGACATAGTGTGATTAAGTAAGCTAAATAGCGCCATTTTTTCTGGCGTTGCCACGGCTGATTGGTAATAGACTATGATTGCGCTGTCTTGATGATCTATAGCGAGTTCTCTTAACAACGTACCTTGGGCGGTTAGATTGACTAATTCTCTGGTGGACTCGGCGCTTGGCGTCGAAACTAAGGCTAAAATGTGCTCTAAGCGTTTGCCGAGAGCTTGAGCTTCTGAGACTAACCAATCCCCATAGACTAAACCTTCGAGGTAAATTTTTTCGTAAAAGGCGCGTACATGATCATGTAAATCTTCTAGGCTAATGTCTTCCAGCATTTGTGCCATGCGTGCGGGTTCATAACTGCTTTTTTGCAGTGTAACGGTCAGGCTAGTAAACAATTGTGAAATGGGTTTAGCTTGGGCCATATTCTGCCAGCTGCGCAGTAATTGAGATTTAATCAGCGCAAAACGATCTTCAGTAAAATTACGTTCCCTCGCTTTATCAATTAATAAAGCCAGCAGAGTTTCTTGATTACCCGTGAATCCAGATAAATGTAGAGTAATGCCACCTTGATGCGGATAAATATTGTAACTTAAGCCCGCGACTTCAGCCTGATAGGTTGGCTCGGTCAAATAATCTAGCAGCATTTCAACATATAAGCGGGTGAGGGCGGCATGCTTTGGCGTTTTACTCGCTTGTTCTGAATCCAGTGATAAATACATGTGGCCTTTCGGCACATTAAACTCATCATCTTTCTTATGCCAAATACGGTATCCAGTTGATTCAGCGACGATCACAGGAACATCTACATCACTCTTATCTGGCCTGGGAATAGAGTCCGCTACGATAAAAGGGTTCGGCGTAGGTAGTTGTAATTCATTACGAATATGCTTAACTTGCCAGCGAGCAAGAGATTGTGGTGCAATCGTGCTGACTTTATAAGGTGTGTGATACCAGTTCGCTTTACGATCTGTTTTAACCGATTGCGCGATAAGCTGTAGACGCATGTTCGATGGCGTCATTAGCTCAAGTAACTCGATAGTCTCAGGGATATCGAGTCCATCCATGCGGTAGTCGCCAAAGACTAAGTCTTCAACGTCATAATGATGCATATTGATGCTGAGATGGCTGGCTAAATCGAGTGATTTTACTTGTTCTTGATAACGAAATGCCATTTTAAGTAAATTTGCGCGTTCTAAATAACGCCATTCATCTAACCCTTGGGTTTTGATGAGTTCTATATACTCAAAACAACAACTGATAATCTCATCAAGATTCGCCAGTCCCTTATCGGTTAACTGCAAGCCGATACTGTAATCTTTAAAGTTATACCCGTTTACGCCGCCGCCCGCAGACAAGTTATTCACCAGTCCTTGCTCTTTAAGATAGGACAACAGACTACCTTGGCTCTCATTACCTAAAATATGGCTGATATAAGTCAAAGGTTTACGTTTGTAGTAGTGGTCAATTCCTGGGAAGTTAAAACTGATACTTAAACGTTTTTGTTCTTTAAGCGGCACAATGTTGATTTGAGTTAATAGTTCTTTTTCAGAGAAAATAGGCACTTGAGGATAGTTTTTAACTAAACCTAAGTTCTGTATGCCACTAAAATAATGGTTTGCTAAGTCTTGTAATTCATCAAGAGAAAGTGGCGCGACTAAGCACAGTGTCATTAAGTTGGCACTGTAATGGCTTTGGTAAAAGTTGAGTAATTCGCTACGAACTTGCGCTTGTTCACCGCCTAAAGTGACTAAGTTACCGACAGAGAATTTTGAAAAAGGGTGGAGCGGGTTAACGGTTTCTTTTAGCACTTGATAGGTTCGGCGGATATCATCTTTGAGCTTTAAACTAAATTCAGATTCAATGGCTTGTCGCTCTCTATCCACTAATTCTAAATCAAATTTAGGTGCGATAAAAAACTGGCTAAATCTGTCTAAAGAATCGGCAAACACGTCTTCATTGATGGTGAAAAAAAAGTTGGTGTGCTCAGTACCTGTCCAAGCGTTATTATTGCCACCATGTTGATTAATAAAAGCGTGATACTCGCCTGAATCGGGGAACTTCTCTGTGCCAAGAAAGAGCATATGCTCTAAGAAATGCGCCATACCGGGTCTATCGGCGGGATCATCGAAATGACCTACGCCTACAGCCATGGATGCCGCCGCTTGGCTGGCATCTTGATCTTCAACTAATAGCACCCTAAGCGCGTTATCTAATACAAGATAACGATACTGGCGGTGATCATTTGGACTTTTATATATGGACTGAGAGGCTTGCAAAGAGACACTCCGGTAACGATAGCTTGTTATATATTGATAGTCTTAATGGTTTTTAGCAAATATCTCTTGTGTTTATCGACTAAAGATTAAGTCTTATACCCAAACCACCTCAAAATGCAGGATTCAGCGGGAATTTAACGCACTTTAGGCAATGCGGTTATTTGCAGACCTAGTGGACTAAGTTAAAAATAACTAACACAGCATAAAGTGCGTTAAAACCCGCCGGGATGGAGCGCCTAGGGTACTCCACTTCCGTGTTGCATCAATTTAAAAGGTGGCCGACATTCTGTCATTGATACGCCTTGAATTGAAGCACCCTAGGCGCTCTGAACTCGTATTTTGAGGTCGCTTGGGTATACATGGTTTGTTGAAACGGATTTTAGGGCTACAATTGGGATAAAACAAAAACACGTGTGAGTCACGAGATAAGTATGCAGCTATTTTTGATGAGACATGGTGACGCAGGATTTAATGCGCTGTCTGATAGAGACAGAACGCTGAGCGATGTAGGCAGGCACCATACAGTATTGATGAGCAACTGGTTAGCGCGCAGTGTGACCGATTTCGATCTTGTTTTAGTAAGTCCTTACTTACGTGCACAGCAAACTTGGCAAGAGCTAAGTCAGCATTTTCCTGAGCCGCGTAAATGGTTAGTGGCTGACGACCTTGTACCCGCTGGTGATCCCGCGAATGTTGCAGCCTTAGTTGCGGCCTATGCTGAGTTATATAAAGCCGATAAAATACTCGTGATTGCTCACATGCCTTTATTAGGTTATTTGGTGAGTGAGTTAGTGGCAGGTGTGGAGCCGCCTTTATTTGCGACATCGGGTATTACGCTCATTGATAAACATGCTGAGCAAGCTTCAATCGTCTGGCAGCACGCGCCCCACAGTATCAGTTAATGTTGTTCCATATCGTGATTGCAAAATAAGTACAACAAACGGCCCACCTTAAGGTGGGCCGTTTGTTTATCTTAATTGAAAGCAAATGTTTTAATGGCTTAAGTTTAGTCCAGAACATTAACGTCTATGCGGCTGCTCACCAATATCAATTAGCACTAATAACGCCGCATCGCCGCCCCATTCTTTAGGCGCTTGATGGAAAGCCTTCACCATAGGATGCTGTACTAGCCACATAGGGACTTGCTGTTTCAATATACCGCTGCCGTAACCATGCATAATGCAGCAACACAGGCTTTGCTGTTTAACGCAGGCTTGGATCAGTGCCGCTAACTCAAGTTTGGCTTCTGATTGGCGATAGCCGTGTAAATCCAGCAGTAAATCTGGCTGGTAATCGCCACGTCGCAGGCGTTTGAGTTCTAAACTGTCAACACCTTCTTCTAACCAACGCATCGGCCCTTGTACAGGCAGTAGTGGTTGATAAGTATCTGAGAAATAACTATTAGCATGCAGTTGCTGCTCTTTCAGTTCTATTTCCTGTTTGGTTTTTAAGGGCATGCGAAAGTGTCGTTTATTTTGGGTGATGGGTTTAATTCCATCAATAAGCGCTGAGAACATCGCCAAGCCTTCTTTGTCGTCGTCTTTATTCATGGCGGGTATTCTATTGAATCCTATGGTTTCTGAATAGAGTTCAGTTACAATGTTTGCGAACAAACTAGCGGGAGCACGTTTTGGATAAGATCTTTGTAGATGAAGCTGTGACAGAATTACGTACTATTGGCGATATGTTACGTTGGGCCGTGAGCCGTTTTAACGATGCCAATGTGTATTATGGTCATGGTACTGATAATGCGTGGGATGAAGCCATTGCCTTAGTTTTCCATGCCTTACACTTACCCGAAGAAATCGGTCAGCAAGTGATTTTAAGCAACTTGACCAGCAGTGAAAAGCATAAAATTGTCGAGTTGATTATTCGCCGTGTCAGGGAGCGCCTACCTGTACCTTATTTGACTAATAAAGCGCGTTTTGCAGGGCTTGAGTTTTACGTTGATGAGCGCGTGTTAGTGCCACGCTCACCGATTGCTGAAATGATCGCTAACCGTTTTAGCCCTTGGTTATACGGCAAACCGGTAACGCGTATTTTAGATTTATGTACTGGCAGCGCTTGTATCGCGATTGCCTGTGCCTACGAATTTGAAGACGCCGAAGTTGATGCGCTAGATATCAGTCAAGATGCCTTAGATGTGGCGCAAATCAATATCGAAACCTTAGGGGTCATGGACAGAGTGTTCCCGATGCAGTCGGACTTATTCTCAGCCATTCCAGAAGGGCCGCAATATGATTTGATTGTCTCAAATCCGCCTTATGTAGACGCCGAAGACATTGGCGATATGCCTGATGAATATCATCATGAACCTGCCATTGGTTTAGCCTCAGGTCGCGACGGGTTAGATTTAACCAAGCGTATACTCGCCAATGCCGCGCAATACCTCACGCCAACGGGTTTACTCGTGGTCGAAGTGGGCAATTCTATGGTGCATTTGATTGAGCAATTCCCAGAAGTGCCATTCACTTGGATTAATTTTGAAAATGGTGGCGATGGCGTATTCGTATTGACCCGCGATCAACTGGTTGAAAATCAGTCGGTATTTGGTATTTATCGCGACGCACAATAGCCTAAGATAGCAAATTAGGTTGAGACTTTTCCCGCTGCCAGTTAGGCTTGCAGCGGGAAAATAAATTGTCCAGTACTCGCTGGGCGCGGAGCGATGAACAAATAACCTAAGGTGTACAAAGCGGATGTCTGGAAACAGTATTGGTCAAAATTTTGTAGTGACGACGTTTGGTGAGAGTCACGGTGTTGCGCTCGGTTGCATTATTGATGGTTGCCCTCCAGGGCTTGAATTAACCGAAGCCGATATGCAGCACGATCTTGACCGTCGTCGTCCTGGGACATCCCGATATACCACGGCCCGCCGTGAGCCCGACGAAGTACGGATTTTATCCGGCGTTTTCGAAGGTAAAACCACGGGCACCTCGATTGGACTCTTGATTGAAAATACCGATCAACGCAGTCAAGATTACTCTAATATCAAAGATTTATTCCGTCCAGGACATGCCGATTATACCTACCAGCAAAAGTACGGTATGCGTGACTACCGCGGTGGTGGCCGCTCTTCAGCCCGTGAAACCGCGATGCGGGTTGCGGCGGGTGCGGTGGCTAAAAAGTATTTAAAGCAAGTTCACGGTATCGAGATCTACGGCTATATGTCGCAGCTGGGCCCTATTTGTGCGCAGACCATTGATCTTGACCAAATAGAGCAAAATGCCTTTTTCTTCCCCGATGCTAGCAAGCTTGAAGCGCTCGATGAATACATGCGTGAGCTGAAAAAATCCGGTGACTCCATTGGCGCGAAAATCTCCGTTATCGCGACAGGTGTGCCAGTGGGTTTAGGTGAGCCAGTATTTGATAGACTCGATGCCGATATCGCCCACGCGCTGATGGGTATTAATGCCGTCAAAGGTGTTGAGATTGGGGATGGTTTTGGTGTCGTGACGCAAAAGGGTTCCGAAGGCCGTGACTTAATGTCGCCGCAAGGCTTTGAATCTAATCATGCGGGCGGTGTGCTCGGTGGGATTTCATCGGGTCAGCCGATCATTGCCCATATTGCCTTAAAACCCACATCAAGTATCAGTGTGCCGGGCCAAAGTATGACGGCGCAGGGTGAAATGGCCGAAGTTGTCACTAAAGGTCGTCACGATCCCTGTGTTGGGATCCGAGCAGTACCGATTGCCGAAGCTATGCTTGCCATTGTGTTGATGGATCACTTGCTAAGGCACAGAGCGCAAAATCAGGATGTTCGTAGTCATACGCCAGTGCTTGGTATGCGATAAGTCGCATGAAATAGCTGGTATGCGATAACGATACAATGAGTAGCATGAGATAAATGGAATGCGTTAATGTCAACTTCTTCTAGCACAAGCCGGCAATTGCGCTGGCTTTGTGCCTGTTATTTTTTCTTCTTTTCAATTCTTGGTACTATGATCCCTTATCTTGGGGTCTTTTTTGAAAACCGCGGTTTTAACCCTCAAGAAATTGGTTTTTTACTCGCCATTCTTATGGCGACGCGCATTGTTGCACCCAATGTGTGGGCTAAAGTAGCTGACCGAACAGGCATGCGCGCCGAGCTGATTAAAATGGGCGCGGGGGCCGCAGCACTGACCTATTTGAGCTTTTTCTACCACGGTGGGTTTGTGTATATGGCGCTCAGTTTGGCCTTATATACTTTCTTTTGGAACGCTATTCTTGCCCAGCTTGAAGTGATTACCCTCGAAACCTTAGGCGAGAATGCCAGTCGCTATGGCCAAATACGCAGTTGGGGTAGTGTGGGCTACATTTGCTTGGTGGTGAGTGCTGGCTTTGCGATTGGTCAGTGGGGCACAGAAGTGTTGCCCTATATCGGCCTATCATTATTTATGGGTATGTTAGTGTGCGCGCTGCCATTACCCGCCAATCGTTTAGTGCGCGACATTAATCAAGTTCGAGTACCGTTACAATGGAATAAAGCGATTATTTGGTTCTTAGTCTCGGCGATGTTGTTGCAAATGAGCGCGGGACCTTTCTACGGCTTCTTCGTCTTATATTTAAAACAAGCGGGTTACTCAGAATCCTCAGCGGGGATATTTGTCGCCCTTGGCGCGATGGCCGAAATCGTGATGTTTATGTTCGCGCCGCGGTTACTTGGCCGCTATGGCGTTAATACCTTATTGATAGTCAGTATTGGTATGACTTGCCTGCGCTGGTTGTTGGTCGCCTTTGGAGTGGATAGCGTGTTGTGGTTAGGGATAAGTCAACTTTTACACGCCTTTACCTTTGGCTTAACCCACGCGGCATCGATTCAATTTGTGCATAAACATTTCGATGCGAGTCATAGAAGCCAAGGTCAAGCCCTGTACGCTAGTTTAAGTTTTGGGGTTGGCGGCGCGCTCGGTACTTGGATTTGCGGCTATATTTGGGGCGATGGTAGCGGGGCGGTTTGGTCGTGGGTATTTGCCGCAGGATGCGCTTTTGCCGCTATGCTGGCGGTATTCTTTATCCCTAAGGATAAACCGAGTGTTACAGCCCATACGGCCTAGTCATATCCATTAAGATAAAAAATATAAAAATCAAAAGATTGCGTTAAGTGAGGTAAAGGGTGATTCGGTTTCGTTTAGGGTTAGTTGTCAATCCGTTGGCTGGCTTAGGTGGCAGTGTTGGCCTTAAGGGCAGCGATGGCGTTGCGCAAGAAGCGCTTGCATTAGGCGCTGAACCCAAAGCCGCCTTGCGTATGATGCAGGCCCTAGAGGTAATCCGTGATTATGCTGATGACATCGAGGTTGTTACTGCTTCAGGCATCATGGGTGAAGACGCCGCTAAAACACTCGGTTTTACCACGCGAGTGGTGTATCACACTCCTGAAAAAACCCAAGCACGAGATACCCAAGCCGTTGTGCGCGCATTGCTGGATGAACCGCTAGATTTACTCCTTTTTGCCGGTGGTGATGGCACCGCTCGCGATGTTTATTCTGTGTGTGAACAAGCCGATATTGATAACAAATTACCCGTGCTGGGCGTGCCTGCGGGCGTTAAAATCCATTCTGGCGTTTATGGTATTACGCCCCATGCGTCAGGTATGGTGGTGAAAATGTTACTCGATGGCGAGCTTGTTAGCTTAATGTCCGCAGATGTAATGGATATCGATGAAGTGGCTTTTCGTCAAGGCACAGTGCGCGCCAAACGATTTGGTGAACTTTTAGTGCCTGCCGAGCCGCGTTATGTGCAAGCGGTTAAAATGGGCGGTAAAGAAGTCGATGAACTCGTGTTGGCAGATATTGCCGCCGATGTGATTAATCAAATGGAAGATGAGCTTTACATCATAGGTTCTGGTAGCACCGTTGCCTTTATGATGGAAGAATTAAAGCTCGATAATACCTTGTTAGGTGTTGATCTTATTCAGCATAAAAAACTCATTGGTAGCGATTTAACCGCGAATGAGTTACTTGAGCTTACCCAAGATAAGCCAACTAAATTAGTAATTACCTTGATTGGTGGTCAGGGGCATATCTTAGGGCGCGGTAATCAACAGTTGTCGCCTGCGCTTATTAGGCGCATCGGAAAAGACAATATTATTATCCTCGCCACAAAAACTAAGTTAAAAGCACTTGAAGGACGACCACTAATTGTGGATAGTGGCGACCCTAAATTAGATCGCGAGCTTGGCGGCTATTACAAAGTGATTACCGGTTACCATGATTACGTGATGTATCAGGTGGCTAATCCAGATTTATTGGCTGCAGCCAATGCGCCCGTAAATTCAGTATCAATGGAGAGTTAGATTCAATGTTAGAGCATTACGAAGACGCATTAGAACAGTGGATCGCCAGCGTAGTCAGCCATGGTGATGACGATGCCTTGTTTGCCTGTGGCTATTTACAGGGCCATGTGGCCGTGGTGTTGTCACAACTTGAAGCACAGGGTGAAACCGATATCGATGCCCTCATGTTGAAAATGACCGATTGTTTAGCACTGGCGCGCCAAGAATTAAACGATGCCGACTACGCCTTAGTTGAGCAAGCATGGGCACAGTTACATGCCAAAATTATCAGTGAGCTGGATGTAGCCTAAATACGATGTTGATTTCAGAACCGCTACAAGTGGCAATAAGTGATTATTTACAAGACTTTAGCTCGGTATTTATCGGTTTAGTGAACCCTAAAACGCCAGTTAATGTTGGCGGCATTATGCGCGCATCGGGTTGTTATGGCGTTAACGGCGTATTCTATACCGGCAGACGTTACGAGCTCGCAGCGCGTTCAGGCGCGGCGCAATATCATGTTGATACTAAAGACGCTGGCGAGCATATTCCGCTCATGGGTGTTAACTCATTATTAGAATCAATTCCGGCAGATACTAAACTGATTTGTGTAGATTTAGTCGTTGGCGCAACGCCGCTGCCCGATTTTGTCCATCCACCGAAAGCCTTTTATGTGTTTGGCCCTGAAGATGGCACTATTGGCCAAGACATTATCGATAAAGCCGATGCCGTAGTGTATGTGCCTACGGTTGGTTGTATGAATCTTGCGGCATCGGTCAATGTGTTGCTATATGACAGATTGGCTAAATCCCACCGTGAGGCTGCAAACCTGACATCGAGCCTAGTACCCAGTCTTAGCGGCGATGCGCTGATCCGCCAGAGTCGCGATAACAACAATCGTACTCGGGTAAAAGTACCCAGAGCGCCGCGAAAACCTCGACATGTTAAATCCAGTAGTGTTGAGCCTAGCTGCCTTGAACCTAGCAGCAGTGATAACGGGATAGTCATCACAGCAGCTTAAGTTGTTTAAAAATAAAATTTTTAAAAAGGGATTAAGCCAAGGCTTAATCCCTTTTTTATGGCGCTCAACAACGTTATTTCTAGCGATGTATCGCTTAAAGCGCTTTGCCCTTAAGTAACTTTCGCAGCCACATACGATTGGGGTTGAGTTTACACAGGGTGGCTTTATCGAGCGGTATTGGCTCGCCGCAAAGCTGCGCCGCAAGACATTCGGCAGCTAGTGGCCCTGAACTTAATCCCCGTGAGCCCAATCCGCCAAGAATATACAGCCCTTGATGCACGGGGGCTGGCGTGGTTTGCCAGTAGTGGCGACTTTCTTTAGTGAGTTGATGTTGCTCATAATCCTTAAGGATTTTAGGCACGTCTGGCGCACAGCCCATCATAGGGAAATGATCCCGCGTCACCATTCTCACCCCAACACGGGCATTGTTGCCACTCATGTCGATATCTTCAAGCCAAGGCTGATTGGGATAACTCTCGTGCATTTTCATGAGGTTTTCTTGTTGTTCCTGCGGACAAAAGTCTAAATGTTCGGGTTCTTTAACGTAACTCGCGCCAAGGCAGTGGAGCCCTTGGTGACTTGGCGTTAAATAACCGTTTGCGCACAGCACAGTTGCGAGCTGACTCAATTGAAATTGTGCGGGTACATGGCTGACTTGGCCGCGAAAAGGGCTGATTTGTAATTGATTACTGGCATCAAATTGCGTGAGCTCTGCGCCATTAGCGAGCACGAGCTGAACAAAGGGGCCAAAACGACGATTGTCTGTTAATAAATACCAACCATCGGTTTGGCGCTCAATGTTAAGGATGTCAGTATTGGGATTGAGTTTGACCTCGGCCAGTTGCATCGCTTTTTGTATCGCAGCTTCTGCATATTCAAATGGGCAAACCCAGCCACCTAAAGGATAAAAAAAGCCGGGTTTATCAAGATTGATCTTGGCAATGGAATTGGCTTGCTCAGCATCGACGGCGTAGGCTATTTCACTTGGCCAGGGTTGGCCTTGAATGATTTTATCGAGTCGTAATTGGCTGCGTTCATCGTGGGCGGTTTGCAATACGCCACAAAAATCATGGGAAATCGACGTCTGATTGTCAGCGGAGGCGGATGTCAGCGCCTGCACTCTACGTCGGCTAAATAAAAATGCTTGCTGGAAGAAGCAGCTCAATTCATCATTTTCGGGCGTGAGTAACGGATAAATCGCGCCCTGACGGTTGCCCGATGCGCCTTGGCCGAGCTGGGCATCTTTACAAAATAGTTGCGTGCCTTGGCCGCGCTCTGCTAAAGACAAGGCTAAATGCGCCGAGGCTAATCCACCCCCAATAATGGCAACTGGGGAGGATATCGCTGAGGATAACATTGGCGCCGTAGGATTAAAGGCATAGGCTTTAGTATCTTGCTGGCGTAAGACGTGGCGCTCGTGTAACAGTACGGCATTGCGCTGGTCATTAACCAGCTTTTCGGGGAAGCTTATATCATCACTATTACTGTAATCACAGCGACTATAATCATTGGTATCATTTACCTCAAAACCGCAGGTTTTCATGCTATTAAGCGTCGTTTCTGTTAATCCCACTCCTGCAATCGTTGCATTATCATCACTGAGTTTAGCCATTTGCCAGTAGATTTGAGAATGTAGCAGGTTTTGCAGATGGGGCAGCACTAGCCAGTGGCAAATGGGATGCTGTGGCGAGTGGGTGAATGACGAGAGTTGAGTGTGAATATCACCAAAGTGCAAATCAATTGTGATACGACCGTCATCAAAAATAAATCTTTGACAGCCTATAATAGCCGCAGGCGCAGCATAGAGTAAGGTTTGCGCTAATGGGTTGAGCTTAGTACCAAACTTAAATGTGAAGGCTGAATCAAGCTTTAATTCACTGCCTAGTTCAGCTATTGACGTGTGTGATTGATCCCAAAGTAATTTAAGTTCGTACGCATTAATGGGATTA
Organism: Shewanella sp. MF08487; assembly: GCF_050848685.1. Lineage (NCBI taxonomy): Bacteria > Pseudomonadati > Pseudomonadota > Gammaproteobacteria > Alteromonadales > Shewanellaceae > Shewanella > Shewanella sp. MF08487. The sequence goes on along the minus strand of NZ_JBOZPB010000007.1, from coordinate 106,555 downwards.
GGTTCGAAGACTTTAAGCAGTAAACGTTGGTTTAGGTTGTCTTGTGCGTGCCACCAAGATAACATTTCGAGCCCGTTACCTAAGCCTATCTGTCCTAGCACGAGCAGTTTTTGTTGTGCATTAGCCTTAAATATCTGCTGCTGATAAACGCGCAATTTGCTGGCATAGTGCACATCAGTGTTATTTGTTGCGGGATAAAGGTTGATTAATTGCTGGTAATCACGCTTAATTTGGCAAGGTTTATCGAGCTCTGCAGTCAAAGAAATTTACTCTCGGTCTCATAATAGGCATTATTTTACGCATCTTTATGGAAAGCTGACCACTTAATTGAGTCAAAACAGATATTATTGGCTCAGCGAAAAGTAGGTACTGATATGTACACAATGGGTAGCAATAAAATGAAAAGAGTCGTGATCACCGGAATGGGTGTTGTTTCAAGTATCGGTAATAACAAGCAAGAAGTGACCGAGTCACTGAAAGCGGGCCGCAGTGGTATTACGCATTCCGCTCAGTTTGAAGAAATGCAGTTACGCAGTCATGTATGGGGTAACATCAAGTTAAACCCAGCTGAGCATATCGATCGTAAAGCACTGCGCTTCATGGGCGATGCTGCAGCTTATGCATACATTGCAATGCAAGAAGCCATTAGCGATGCCAATTTAACGGAAGAACAGTATTCAGATCCTCGCGTAGGTTTGATTGTCGGTACTGGCGGTGCATCATCGTCTAACCAAGTACAATCTGCAGATACTCTGCGTGAAAAAGGCGTTAAACGTGTTGGCCCGTATATTGTGCCACGTATTATGTCGAGCACCGCCAGCGCTTGTTTAGCCACACCGTTTAAAATTAAGGGCATGAACTATTCAATCAGTTCAGCTTGCGCAACCAGCGCCCACTGTATTGGCCACGCTGTAGAGCTTATCCAAATGGGTAAGCAAGATATGGTATTTGCTGGTGGTGCTGAAGAAGTGGATTGGACATTGACCATGGGCTTTGATGCTATGGGCGCACTGTCAACTAAGTACAATGCCACACCTGAAAAAGCGTCGCGTACCTATGATGCTGACCGTGATGGTTTTGTGATTTCTGGCGGCGGCGGTATTGTTGTGGTTGAAGAGTTAGAGCACGCTCTGGCTCGCGGCGCAAAAATTTATGCTGAAGTGATTGGTTATGGCGCATCGTCAGACGGTTATGACATGGTTGCTCCATCGGGTGAAGGCGCAGTTCGTTGCATGAAATTAGCCATGGCCGATGTCGATACTCCGATTGATTACATCAACACTCATGGCACTTCAACGCCAGTCGGCGATATGCGTGAGTTAGAAGCGCTACGTGAAGTATTCAAAGACCAATGCCCTCCTATCGCATCGACTAAATCGATGACTGGCCATGCATTAGGTGCTGCAGGTGTGCATGAAGCTATTTACAGCTTGTTGATGATGGAAAACAGCTTTATTGCTCCAAGCATCAATATCGATAATCTTGATGAAGCGGCTAAAGGCATGCCAATCGTTAGAGAATATCGCGATGCTGAACTGACTACCGTTATGAGCAACAGTTTTGGTTTTGGTGGTACAAACGCCACGTTAGTGATGCGAAAATTTAAATAAGTTTGTTTATCTAGCAGTATAAAAAGGAAGCTTCGGCTTCCTTTTTTGTTGGTGCTTTTTGCGAACCTGTTGCATCGGCAAGGATTTATCTCTTAAGTCTTGTTAGAATACCAAGCATCTTGATGCCTTCCTTTGCCACATTTTTAGAATCAGGTGCCTATGAAAATTTTAGTCGATGAAAATATGCCCTACGCTACGGCTCTGTTTAGCGACATGGGTGAGGTTATTCCGTTCAATGGTCGCAGCTTAACGGCTGCGCAAGTGCGCGACGCTGATGTGTTGCTAGTGCGCTCGATAACTAACGTTAATGCGGAGTTGCTCGCGGGTAATCATCAACTGAAATTTGTGGGCAGTGCCACTATTGGCACTGACCATGTGGATTTAGCTTACCTCGCAAAGTGTAATATTCCCTTTTCCAATGCGCCGGGTTGTAATGCCACCGCCGTCGGTGAATTTGCTTTTATTGCTATGCTGGAATTAGCGCAGCGTGTTAACTCACCACTGAAAGGAAAAGTGGTCGGTATCGTTGGTGCGGGTAATACCGGAACTGCAACGGCAAAATGTTTACAAGCCTATGGTATTAAAGTGTTACTTAATGACCCCATTAAAGCTGCGGAGGGCGACCCACGCAGTTTTGTCAGTTTAGATACCATCATGGCGCAGGCCGATATCATCAGTTTGCATGTGCCAATCACGCGCACGGGTGAGCACAAGACCAAGCATTTATTCGATGAGGCGCGTTTAAGCGCGCTAAAGCCAAATACGTGGCTAGTTAATTGCTGCCGTGGTGATGTGATTGATAATCAAGCGCTTATTAAGGTTAAGCAAAAACGTACGGATCTTAAATTAGTGCTCGATGTGTGGGAAGGTGAGCCTAAACCCTTGCCAGAACTGGTAAAGCTTGCAGAGTTCGCCACACCGCATATCGCAGGTTACAGTTTAGAAGGTAAGGCGCGCGGCACTTTTATGCTTTATCAAAAACTGTCTCTGTTACTTAATCTTCCTGCGGATAAAAGTCTTATCGATTTATTGCCGACCTTCAATATTAAGGAAGTCGAGTTTATGACGGCGCCGAATGAAAAAGCCTTATTACAACTTGCGCGCTTTGTTTATGATTTGCGCGACGATGACCTGATATTCAGAAATACATTCTTAAATGAGAATGGCTTTGACATTATGAGAAAAAATCACCTACATCGACGCGAATTTAGTGCATTGGCACTGGCTTATAACAACCTATCTGATGTAAATTGGTTGTCCAATTTAGGTTTTTCAGGAGTCGGTCAGTAGCCATGTCACAGGAATTTAATGTTGTCGTTTTAGGTGCATCGGGCGCAGTGGGTCAAACTATGATAGAGATCCTCGAAGAGCGTAATTTCCCGATTGCCAATTTGTACCCTTTAGCCAGTAGCCGCAGCGCCGGTGAAACGGTCAGCTTCCATGGCAAACAAATTACCATTCTCGACGTAGAAACCTTCGATTGGACTCAAGCCCAAATTGGTTTTTTCTCCGCAGGAGGTGATGTTTCTGCCAAATGGGCACCGATTGCAGCTGAAGCGGGCTGTGTTGTGATTGATAACACTTCACACTTTAGATATGACATCGATGTTCCTTTAGTCATACCCGAAGTGAACCCGCATGCCATTGCCGATTTCCGCAATCGTAATATTATTGCCAATCCCAATTGTTCTACCATTCAAATGCTGGTGGCGCTTAAACCGATTTATGATGCCTATGGCATTACTCGCATTAACGTCGCCACTTACCAATCGGTATCGGGTACGGGTAAAAAAGCGATTGAAGAATTGGCACATCAGTGCACTAAACTTCTGCAGGGCTTACCCGCGGAAGCTGAAGTGTATCCAAAGCAAATTGCTTTTAACGTATTGCCACAAATCGATAAGTTTATGGATAATGGCTATACCAAAGAAGAAATGAAAATGGTCTGGGAAACCCAGAAAATTTTCGGTGACGATGAGATATTAGTGAATGCGACTGCTGTGCGTGTCCCGGTGTTTTATGGTCACTCTGAAGCAATCAACATCGAAACTCGTCAACCTGTCGATGCGGAAGACATAAAAGCGTTACTGCGTAATGCTGATGGCGTGGTATTGTTCGAGTCCGATGACGATTATCCTACGGCCGTGACTGATGGTGCTGGCACTGATCCCGTGTATGTTGGCCGTATTCGTAAGGATATCTCCCATTCTCATGGCATTAACCTGTGGGTCGTGTCAGACAATATTCGTAAGGGCGCGGCCTTAAATAGTGTGCAAATTGCCGAGATCTTAGTAAGAGATTATTACTAGGTTTTAGAAAGTAATTGATGTCCATTAAAAAAGCCTGCAGTCAGCAGGCTTTTTTTGTTTTACAATTGTGAACAGTAGCAGGGTAGGGATTTCTGGTTTATAGTAATCTCAATAAATACAATTGCCTAAAGCCTGTTATCAGTGAGATAACTTTATAGCGCTTCAAAGGGAAGGATTGATGACATTTCGCACTTCGTATCTTGTGGGTCTGATGGCCACTGTTTTAGCCGTTTCTTCCATTACTTATTTTGTTGATCCCGCAATTGCCGCAGACGCATCAAGATTAAAACCTTTAAAAATCATGGGGCCAGATGGGCAAATTCGTCAGGTTAATCATCAATACGGCCCTACGACATCTAAAGACACTTTTTGGAGCATAGCGCAAAAAGTCCGCCCTGATGCCAGCGTCAGTATTTATCAAGTGATGGCCGCGTTATACGATGCCAATCCCCACGCGTTTAATTCTGCCAGCTACAACAGTTTAGAACGCGGCATGATCCTGCTCATCCCATCTAAAGATGTCATGCAATCTATTCCTAATCGTTTAGCGATAGCAAGAGCCGAGCAAAGTGATAAACCCTCTCGCGCGGCAAAGAACACTGCTAAACCGGCAGCCAAGGTAACGACGGTTAAAGCACCAGTAGTTGCACCTGTCACAGTGCCAACGGTTATCGCCGAAAAGGTCGTAACACCTCAAACAACTGCGCCAACACCAGTTGTAGCTGATACTGAAGTTGCAGATACCAGCGTTGCGCCAGTACCCGCTGTAGATACACAGGTTCAAGCTACGCCTAAAATGGTGAGTTCGGATAACACTGCACGGTTAGAGGCTGCTGAAAGTAAAAACCTGTCCTTAACCGATGAATTAGCTAGAACACAAGATCAGCTCGCCGTACGCACTTCCGATGTTGAAGCATTAAAAGTGAAAGTTGAAGAGTTAAATCAACGCATTGCTGTATTAGAGGAAACGCTACAAGTCAGTAAGCTACAAAACCAAGCGTTAAAAACAGAGGTTGAAGCGGCTCAAATCTCCGATCCAACCGACGCACAAGCTGACATCGAGCCTCCTGCTGAACCCGATGACCTATGGCGTAATTTCCTTAATAATCCCATGTTAATGGTTGCAGCAGCGGTTATTCCTGCTCTATTGCTATTATTTGGAGTGTTCTGGTTATTACGTCGCAAACGTAATAAAGAACGTCGCGAGATGCAGGCACAGCAAGCGGCTATGGCTGCGGGCGCTGCGGCGACTACGCTGAGTATGGATAATGACAATTTAGATGATATGGCGGTACATTTAGACCGTGATCCTATTGATTCTATCGACAGCTTACTCGATATGGGGAGTATTGATTTACAACCAGAGCACGATCTCTCTGACGCCAGTGATCAAATGGATATGGCCTCTGAGATGTTTATTGACCAGAGTGTTGCCGTTGAATCTGAGGTTGAGGAAGAAGGCCAGTCTTTAGATGATTTATGGGCAGAAGCCATGGGCGATCAGGAAGCGGATATCCCAGAAGACAAGCCTAAATCTGATAATATTCTTGAGGAAGCTGACCTTGATGCGTTATTAGCCGGTTTAGATGCTGAAGAGACCTCAAAAGATAAGTTGAGTGAATTAGAACGTAATTTTGGCAACGATTTGGCCCAAACGAATGATGTTAGCTTTGAGCAAAACAACGATGTTGAAATAGACGCGAGTCAATCTGCCAAGGCGTCGGCAGCAGATACTGATGATCTTGATGCTTTACTTGCCGAGTTTAGTGCACCAATCGCAAAAACGGCATCAGAATCTGTGGTAGTTGATGATCTTAGCGACACCTTATCGAATTCCGCTGTTGAATCCGATAATGAAGTGGCAATGACTTCTAATGACGATATCGATGCCTTACTGGCTGACTTTGATAAGCCGACACCAACTTATGTACCTGAACCCGAATCTGAACCAGAAATCCCTGAACCTGATCTTAGCGCTGAAATTGCTGCTGAGTTAGATGCAGAGCTTGATGCTTTAGGCGTTGACGATACTGACGATATCGATGCCTTACTGGCTGACTTTGATAAGCCGACACCCGCTTATGTACCTGAATCTGAACCAGAAATCCCTGAGCCCGATCTTAGCGCTGAAATTGCTGCTGAGTTAGATGCAGAGCTTGATGCTTTAGGCGTTGAGGATACTGACGATATCGATGCCTTGTTGGCAGATTTTGACAAGCCGACACCTATTTCTGTACCAGAATCTGAACCAGAAATCACCGAGCCTGATTTTAGCGCTGAAATTGCCGCTGAGTTAGATGCAGAGCTTAATGCCTTAGGTGTTGACGATGCTGATGATATCGATGCCTTACTGGCTGATTTTGATAAGCCGACACCCGCTTATGTACCTGAACCTGAAATCACCGAACCCGATTTTAGCGCTGAAATTGCCGCTGAGTTAGACGCTGAACTTGATGATTTAGGTGTTGATAATAGCGATGACATTGACTCCTTATTGGCAAGTTTTGAGACCAAACCTGAAATTGATCTTGATGCCACTGCTGAGCTTCAAAACAGTGTCCAAGACGGTTCGCAAAACGTTACTCAACATGATGTTACTGATGATGTTAAAGAGAGCATCGACAACGAAATCAACGTAGCCATTGCCGCAGAGCTGCAAGCTTCGTTGCCTGAAGATTTAACCGATGAAGAAGATTTAGATGCGCTTTTAGCTCAGTTTGAATTACCAGAGCAATTAGAGGCCGATGCAGACGAAATTAATTTTGATATCGAAACTGCAGAAATAGCGCCTACTGACACCGATGATACTGATGATTTACTTAAAGGTATTGGTGCTGGGCATGACTTAAATGGTACTGACGATACGTTTGAACTCGATGATGAACCTCAAGTGAGTCTAACGGCTACTGGGGTAGCCGCAGCGACTGCCGCTGCATTAATAAGCACTAAAGATAAAGAATCATCATTCTTTAATGATTTAAAAGCCAATAAAAACCCAGATCCTCATGTACTCGATTGGGATTCAGAGCTTGATTTTGCCCCTAAAGTTAACCCTGTAACGCCTCCAACAGATATTGAGGATAATGATGTCGAGCTTAAAATCGATGCCATTACCCAGACGACTGCAGAAAAGCCTATTAAGGCTACACGCAACGATCTTGATTTCAGTGAAGATTTTAAACTCGATACTCAAAAAGAGCCGGACGAGTTAGATTTTGAGCAAGGGTTTGATTTAAGTGACGATAACGTACTCGCCGCCTTTACGGCCAATGTCGATTTTGATGAAGACGAAGATGTACTGACGTCGGAAGACAGCTTTTCCTTGATCGATGACCATAATCTTACGGTTGATGAAGCCTTGGCCGCGCTTGACGCCCAAGAGTCGCGTAAAGCACAACAGAGGTTTGTGCCAGAACACGATTTAACTCATTTCCAAAATGAAAATGGTTTTATTGATATCGATAAGTTATTAAATGATGCCAATGAAGAAGGCTCTGATACTGATCAGTATTCGGAAATTGACGTTGAAATGAGTGACGTCGATGCGTTAATCGGTGATGCGGCGATGATTGATGTAGATGACGAGGAAAACTCAGTTAGTGCAAAGCTTGATTTAGCCAGAGCTTATATTGAAATTGACGACAGTGATAGCGCTAAAGCCTTGCTTAAAGAAGTCAACATTGATGGCAATGCGCGTCAGCAAGAAGAAGCGCAACGTTTACTGAAGGATATCACCTAAAGCGGTTTCTCTTTCAGTTTCGATTAAACGGCGCTAACAGCGCCGTTTTTTTTAGTTAATGCTGTGATAAAATACGCCGCTAAATAATAGTAACCAGTGAGGATAAGTGAATGCGGATTGCATTAGGTATTGAATATGACGGTAATGGCTATTTTGGCTGGCAACGCCAGACCGACGTCGATTCAGTGCAAACGCAATTAGAACGCGCGTTATCGATAGTGGCCAATGAGCCTATCGGCGTATTCTGTGCAGGCCGAACCGATGCGGGGGTTCATGCCACTGGCCAAGTGGTGCATTTTGAAACCCATGCCATTCGTAATGAAAGTGCATGGACCCTTGGGGTGAATGCTAATCTGCCTGATAATATTGCCGTACGCTGGGTGAAAGAGGTGGATGATAGCTTCCATGCCCGTTTTTCTGCCACGGCTCGTCGCTACCGTTATGTGATTTATAATCATCAATTTCGCCCAGGAATTTTGCGTCAGGGCGTCAGTCATTATCATGGCGATATCGATGCTAACAAAATGCATCAAGCGGCGCAGTTGTTGCTCGGTGAACATGATTTTACCAGTTTCCGTGCTATGCAATGTCAATCCAAAACACCATTTCGTAATGTGCATTGCGTTAATGTGACCCGCCAAGGTATGTATGTGATTGTTGATATTGCTGCTAATGCCTTTTTGCACCACATGGTGCGTAATATTGTGGGTTCGTTATTAGAAATTGGTTTAGGCAATCAGCCTTTAACGTGGATGACAGAGCTATTAAGCCTAAAAGATAGAAAACAAGCGGCAGCAACTGCAAAACCCAATGGGCTTTATTTGGTTGATGTCACTTATCCTGAGCAATACCAGTTACCTAAATTGGCTCTAGGGCCACTGTTTATGCTGGATTAAGATTACCGCTCCACACTCAAGCTTTATTGCAATAGATTGTAAGGCATCGAATACGAGGATGTACCGATATGCTAACAGTACCAGCGTCAAATGCAGAACTTAATCAGTGGCTTGATTATTTATTATCCATTCATCCCACTGAAATCGACATGGGCTTAAGCCGTGTTTCGCAAGTGGCGCGCCGCTTAGATCTACTGGCATTGGGTCAGGCTAAAGTGGTTACTGTGGCTGGCACAAATGGTAAAGGCACCACTTGCGCTATGTTAGAACAAATTCTGCGCTTATCGGGTTTAACGGTGGGCGTGTACAGTTCGCCGCACATGCTCAAGTATAATGAGCGAGTGCGTATCAATGGCGAAGATGCGCAAGACCGCGCTTTTGTGGCGGCCTTTGAGCAAATTGAAGCGGCGCGCGCCGAGATCTCTCTGACCTTTTTTGAATACGCTACGCTGGCGGGATTAATCCTTTTTAAAGCCGCAAAGCTCGATGTAGTGATCCTCGAAGTTGGATTAGGAGGGCGTTTAGATGCCACCAATATCATTGATGCAGATATCAGCGTGGTCACATCGGTGGATTTAGATCACGAAAGTTATCTTGGTAATACCCGTGAACTCGTGGGCCGTGAAAAGGCGGGGATTTTCCGCGCCGGTAAACTCGCTATCGTGGGGGAGCCTAATTTGCCATGCAGTGTGAATGATGTCGCTAGCGAAGTCGGCGCACATTTATACCGTGTTGGTCATGAATTTAGTTATCAAAATCATGGTGACTCATGGGAGTTTTCGGGGCAAATAAGGCAGCTTAATCACTTAACGTTACCTACCTTGCCCTTGCCCAATGCGGCATCGGTACTGGCGGTGATTGAACATGGCTGGCCGGATATTTCGGCGGATATTATTAATAAAGGTATTAGTTCGGCTCGTTTAACCGGTCGATTAGAGCGAGTGAGCGAACAGCCTTTGGTGGTGCTTGATGTGGCTCACAATCCCCATGCGGCTCGATTTTTAGTGCAACAGCTACAGCCGATAGTTGCAGGTAAACGTGTATTTGCGCTATGTGGCATGCTTAAAGATAAAGATATTACGGGCGTGCTATCGGTGGTTGAGCCCTTAGTTGACACTTGGTATTTAGTGAGTCTGCAAGGTGAACGCGGTGCAAGCGCGGCACAATTACGTCAAACCTTAGCTGCAGATAGCAAAGCGATTGAGTTTGAGGGCATAGATGCCGCCTGGTCGGCACTAAAAGCGCAAATAACCCCAGATGATGTGGTAATTGTGTTTGGCTCCTTTTACACTGTGGCAGGTTTTAAGTCTCAATTTAAGCAGGAAGTGCGTTTTGTCTAGCCAGTTTCATAATCGTTTAGTTGGCACTGTAGTGCTGGTTGCGCTTGGTGTGCTTTTTTTGCCAGATATTTTGGATGGCAAAATAGATCGCCAAGAAGAGCAATTTTCAGAAATCCCTTTACGTCCAACTGTGATTGAACAGCAAAAACCCGACGATATGTTTGAGGTTTTATCGGTTGATGATGCACCTAGCTCAAAGGAACCTGAGTTAGCGGCTGATGACCAAACTCATGCGGATAATCAGCTGGCGACAGCCGTCAAAGAGACCGCTAAGCAAGACGTTAAGGCTGAAGTCCAGCCCGAGGTAAAAAAGTCTGAGGTCAAAAAAGAACCGCCTAAGGCAACCGTTAAAGCTGAACCGGCCAAAAAGCCTGAGAGCAAACCGGTTACCGTAGCAAAGGTTGAAAAACCTAAAGTTGAAACGCCTAAAGCGAATACGGCAAAAGAGTCCACTGTTAAAACGGTCAATCCTGACAAAATAAAAAGCGGTTTTACCTTGCAGTTAGGTGGGTTTAATAATGCCGCTAATGTTAAAACCTTAGTTGCGCAGCTGCGTAAAAGTGGTTTTAAAGCTTACACTATCCCAGCAACACCTAAGGATGGCGTATTGACTAAAGTTTTTGTTGGGCCAGATGTGTCCGAAGCCAAACTGAAAAAAATACAAGCTGAGGTTGAAACCCTCACACGGCTTAAGGGCTGGATAGTACCTTTTAACCCCTTAGAGTCTTAATGGCGATACTACATCTGAGACTGAAAATGATTTATTTACCTCGCTAGGGGGTGAGAATCGTTTCAGTCTCTGGTAGAATCGCGCCGTCTTAAAGCCTATGTCGGAAAGCCATCTCAATGGTTTGGATTGATTACGCTATCATATTCGTCATCGGATTATCGACTCTCATCAGTCTGATCCGAGGATTTGCCAAAGAAGCCATGTCGTTAGTGGTATGGTTTGCAGCATTCTTTATTGCCAGCCAATTTTACCTCGATCTTGCCGTTCATTTAACGCAAATGAGCGATGAGATGCTGCGCAATGGCGTTTCCATTGCCATTCTGTTTATTACTACCTTAGTGCTCGGCGCCTTAGTTAACTACATTCTCGGACAACTGGTTGTTAAAACCGGATTATCTGGCACTGACAGGCTTTTAGGCCTTTGTTTCGGTGCCATTCGCGGCGCCTTGATTGTCAGTGCTTTACTGTTTTTTATGGATGCTTTTACAGGTTCACCCAACACCCAGTGGTGGAAGGACTCTGTGCTAGTGCCCGAATTTGGCGTGGTTATTCAATGGTTTTTTAACTATTTGGAAAACACCTCCAGCTTTGTACCCAAACTATAAGAAATAAAATTAATTAATCCTAAATGCTGAAAAACGCTGTCGCTTGGGAATTTATGTTACGCATGTTTAAAGGCTGATGCCTATTACATGCACACGCCATTTAGATAATGACCTCGATGTTGTTATTTGAATAAGCAGAAACGTGACCGAATACCTGAGTGATAAATAACGCCGTTCTTAAGTCGAAAGGTAAAAGTATGACGTTATTATCTGCTTATATTTCAGCATAAAAGGCATAGAACATCTTACAATGAGGAAGCTTATCCATGTGTGGTATCGTCGGAATAGTTGGCCAATCATCGGTTAATCAGACCATTTATGATGCACTGACAGTGCTGCAGCACAGAGGTCAGGATGCGGCAGGTATTGTGACCATTGATCGTGGTGCTTTCAGGCTGCGTAAAGCCAATGGTCTAGTTAAAGACGTTTTTGAAGTCAAACATATGCAACGCCTACAAGGTAATGCTGGTATTGGCCATGTGCGTTATCCAACGGCGGGCAGTTCTAGCGCATCTGAAGCGCAACCTTTTTATGTTAACTCGCCCTTTGGGATCTCTTTAGCCCACAATGGCAACTTAACTAACACGGTTGAATTAGCCGAAGGGCTAATCAAAAAACGTCGCCATGTTAATACTACTTCAGACTCTGAAGTGTTATTAAACCTGTTGGCTGATGAATTACAAAAAACCACTAGCTTGACGCTGACGTCTGAAGAAGTGTTCGATGCGGTTGCTAACGTGCACCAGCAAGCTCGCGGCGCCTATGCGGTGGTGGCGATGATCATCGGTCAAGGTCTTGTCGCGTTTCGTGACCCATTCGGTATTCGTCCTTTGGTATTAGGTAAGCACGAAACGCCAACAGGCACTGAGTATATGGTCGCCTCTGAAAGTGTTGCCCTTGATGCCGTCGGCTTTGAAGTGATGCGTGATGTAGCGCCTGGCGAAGCTATTTATGTGTCTATTGATGGCAAGCTTTATACCCGTCAATGTGCGGCGGATCCTAGCTATGCTCCTTGTATCTTCGAGTTTGTCTATTTTGCCCGCCCAGATTCGACCATTGACAAAGTGTCTGTGTATGCCAGTCGCGTCAATATGGGCGCTAAGCTTGGCGAGAAGATTAAGAAGGAATGGTGTGATCACGATATTGATGTGGTTATTCCTATTCCTGAAACCTCTTGCGATATCGCGCTTGAAATCGCCCGTTGTATGGACTTGCCTTACCGCCAAGGTTTTGTAAAAAATCGTTATATTGGCCGTACTTTCATTATGCCGGGTCAACAGGAACGTAAGAAGTCTGTACGCCGTAAACTCAATGCCATTAATACCGAATTTTACGGTAAAAATGTATTGCTGGTGGATGACTCGATTGTTCGCGGTACGACGTCTGAGCAAATTATTGAAATGGCACGTGAAGCGGGTGCTAAGAAAGTGTATTTTGCCTCAGCAGCTCCAGAAATTCGTTTCCCTAACGTGTACGGCATCGACATGCCAACATCAAACGAGTTAATCGCCTATGGGCGTGATGCTGATGAAATCGCTAAATTAATCGGTGCCGATGGCATTATCTTCCAGGACTTACCAGACTTAATTGAAGCAGTAAGAATGGAAAATCCAGCGATTAAATGTTTCGAAACGTCAGTATTTGATGGCCATTACATTACTAAAGATGTCGATCAAGCTTATTTAGATCACTTAACGCAGTTGCGTAATGATGATGCTAAAGTGGATCGTAATAAAGATATCGGCACTAACCTAGAGCTGCACAACGTCTGTCATCCATAAAGAAAGACAAGCGTTTGAGCATAAGTCGTTAGCGTATCGATAGCATGAGCCAGTGATATTTTCACTGGCTTTTTTATTGACTCAATCACCCGAAAATCCACAGTAGCATCCACATACCCAATAAATAGTTCAAGCTATAACGCGTCACTTGATGGCTGAGCAATAACGATAAACTCACTGCAATCGGTAGCAATAACATCAATCCCCATGCTAGTGGTAAATCGATAATGTTAACCTGTGCAAACCATCGATGAGTAAGCAGGCCAATGGCGAGTAACATCAAACTATAAAACAACAGTAGTTGATTGAATCTTAACGTTAATGCAGGGTTGAACATCATCCTTTCTTGTGTGTATATCGCAAGTTGTTTCATCGTTACTCCTGTTTAATTCGTTGTACCTTAGCCTCTATTGAGAATTATTCGCAATTGAATTTACAGTTGAGCGGGCTTTTTAATGACCGAGTTGGATAGATATTTGCACTCAGCGACTGTTTGGGCTAAATTACACTGTAATTATATCCAGTGCTTGGTGTTTGTATGATCCTCTATATCGCAGAAAAACCTAGCCTAGGGCGGGCCATTGCCGATGTATTGCCTAAACCCCATAAAAAAGGCGATGGATTTATCGAAGCTGCTAATGGTGATTGTGTGTCTTGGTGCGTGGGGCACTTGCTTGAGCAAGCCGAGCCAGATGCCTACAATCCTGAATTTAAATCTTGGAAATTCGAACATTTACCGATAGTGCCCGATAAATGGCAATTGAAGCCTAAGGCTGCAACTCGCAGCCAGCTCACAGTGCTTAAACGATTGGTCAAACAAGCCAATACTTTGGTCAATGCTGGCGATCCTGATCGCGAAGGGCAGTTACTTGTGGATGAAGTGATTGCCTATCTTGGGGTGACGGGCGATAAATTGCATCAAACCCAGCGCCTACTTATCAGTGATTTAAACCCCCAAGCGGTAAAACGTGCGCTGACACAATTACGCAGTAACCGTGAATTTATTCCGTTATCGACCTCAGCACTTGCCCGTAGCCGCGCCGATTGGCTCTATGGGATGAATATGACGCGGGCCTACACTATTCAAGGTAAAAAAGTTGGTTATCAAGGCGTGTTATCCGTTGGCCGAGTACAAACCCCCTTGCTTGGGCTGGTGGTGCGCCGAGATGAAGAGATAGCCAATTTTCAATCTAAACCTTTCTATGAAGTTTTGGCGCATTTGGCGACACAAAAGCAAGAAATCTTCAGCGCAAAATGGCAACCCAGTGAGGCTTGTCAGCCGTATATGGATGAAGAAGGAAGAGTATTAGCCAGAGGATTAGCACAGAATGTGGTGAGTCGGATTAGTGATAAATCTGCTGTCATTACGCAATTAGTATCTAAGGATAAAAAACAATATCCGCCATTACCTTATAGTTTGTCGGCGTTACAAATTGATGCGGCAAAACGCTTTGGCATGAGTGCTAAGGATGTACTTGATACCTGCCAGAGTCTGTATGAACGGCATAAACTGATCACTTATCCACGATCCGACAGCCGTTATTTGCCCGTTGAGCAACATAGTCTCGCACCCTTAGTATTAAAAGCGATTAGTGGTGGAGCCGCTGAACTATTACAACAGGTTGACGCGCCTGATCATCGCCTTAAATCTAAGGCATGGGATGATAAAAAAGTCGATGCTCATCATGCGATAGTGCCTACAGAGAAAACAGCTAATTTATCGAGTTTGAGTCTACGGGAAAAACAGCTATATCTGCATATTGCTCGTCAGTACTTAGCACAGTTTTATCCCGCTTATTGTTATGGCGAAACCACAGTGCAAGTGACTATTGAGGGTGGATTATTTAATACCAAAGCGCGTCAGGACAAATCTTTAGGCTGGAAGCAACTCTTCGCCCGCCAAGAATCTCATGGCAATAAACCTATAGAAAAAAAGCCAGCGGAGGAAAGCACCAGCAAAGACGATGATGACAATGACGAGTTTATCGGCCAACTGCCACCCTTAACATTAGGGCAATTGTTGCATTGCACTCGGGGTGAACTGCTTGAAAAAAATACTCAGCCGCCTAAGGCCTTTACCGATGCGACTTTACTTGGCGCTATGACTGGGATTAATCGATATGTGACGGATCCTGAAATTCGTAAAATCCTCAAAGAAACCGATGGCTTAGGCACAGAAGCTACGCGTGCGGGTATTATTGAATTACTGTTTAAACGCAGTTTTTTACAACGTTTTGGTAAATCCATCGTTTCAACTGAAGTGGGTAAAGGGTTGATCAACAGCTTACCAGCCAGTGCGACTTCGCCCGATATGACCGCACTGTGGGAGGCGGGTTTGAACGGTATTTGCCATAAAGAAACATCCTATAAAGCTTTTATGCAGCCATTACTGGACACACTATTTACTCTTATCCAAAATGCGGGTGCACAATTGCCTACAGCGCTTAATGGCTTAAAGGGCCAAGGTTATGGCAAATCAGCCAGTGGTAAATCGGGTTATCGCAAGTCGACTTATCGTAAAGCCTCAAATGGGTCAAAAACTACAACCACTAAAGCCAGTGGTGCTAAAGGCTCTGGCACGAAAAGCCGCACCCGTAAGGCGTTTGCCGTATAGGCTGATTATTGTAACTAAGGGATTGATGACTAGCTGATACAGGCATATTGAATGGTTAAGTTTCTCTAGTGTATTACATGGATATAAATAAATGTTCAATTAGCTTATTCAGTGCGCCAATTTATAACCGTTATAAAAGGCAAAAAGAATAAACCAATGCGGTTTACTATTACGGGAATAAGTCTTTGTAAAAATTGGTAAAATCACTTAATTGATAAAACTAGTCAATCATGCCAACGTTAACTCCATTAACGCTGGCAAATGAGCATAGCTGTTTATCTTAGGGTTTGGCCTCGATTTAAACTGATCAGTTTATCGAGTATTCGTTCGCCATCCATGCGAATGCCATTGTGTTCATATTCAGACGTTAACCAATATTTGAGCCTACCGACTTGTTGGACCGTTTCTAAACTGTATTGCATCTCTACGAACATATCTTCGCTGTATATCGCCGCTGCGACTGGCACACGATTTTGTGCTAGCTGTTCAAGATTATAAAGTGCTGGCCAATCTGTTTTATGGGCTAAGATTTCTGCCGCCGCTTTTAACGGCATTAAGTGGCTAAATTGGTCAAACATCCAGGGATAAATCATCTCACCGGTAAATAACAACGCTTTGCCGACTTGATAGTTAAAGGTGGGGAAGTGTTGTCTCATCCTGTGCGCGGCCCATTGTGAGGCGGAGTGTTGGCAGTAGATGGCTTCGTGCAGCAGGGCAAAAATAGGGTTAGTGTTGTAATCGAGCATCTGGCCGAAGTGATTTAAAAACAAGGGATTGACCTCAACGCCAGATGCAGTGTCAATCAATGCTTGTTCGAGTAGGTAATAAACCGACTCGGGTCCTTGTTCCATACCAATATTGATACCAAGTAGCTGCAACATTTCAACCGTAAGGCGTTCTCCGGTGGCTAAATACACTTCATGTTCACATAAATGCTTTGCTAGGCGTGTAGCCAAGTGTTGCGCATCGTGGAAACGCTGAAAAAACTGCTTGTTTTTGGTCAGTACTCGTTGATAGGTCGCGAGATAAACGTCATTGGGGCTGCGGGTTAGCGACGGTATGCCGCCGGTAATATAGGCTTCACTAATGCCTTGAGGCGCCGAGCTTAAATAATGTAAAACGCAAAATCCTCCAAAACTTTGGCCTAGAATTGCCCATTTATCGGCGGGACAAAGTTGTGCTCGAATGGCTTCAGCATCGCGCACTATATTATCTGCACGAAAATGGCTAAGGTAATCTGCCTGCGCGACCGGATCTAAATGTTTTAAACTTAGGTGGTTGATGGGCGTTGATAAGCCAGTGCCCCGTTGGTCGAGTAATAAAACCCGATACTCTTTTAAGGCGCGGCGGATCCAGCCGCTGTTACTGGCGGGACGCATGGCCGCAAACCCAGGACCACCTTGAAAAAACACCAGATAAGGTAACTTTTTGTCTTTATTTTCTAGGCTACAGAGTTCTCTGGCAAATATTTGGATTTGTTCTGCGATAGGATGTTGATAGTTTAGTGGCAAGGTAAAAGTGTGCTTTTTAGCCAAAACATCAGCAAGAATAATATCGGGTTTCATCAGGTCACCTTAATGGCTGAGGACGCTGTATTGTATTTAGCAGATTGTATACAAAACAGTTTATGCTGCAAGCTAGGATTATTTGCTTGGCTTCGGGTTAAGATCAACTTTTTCAATCTTAATTTGAGCCATGATGAGTGGCTTAGCGTAATCTATCGCTTATGGATAACACGAGATTGAAGCTATGAAATATCAGATTATTCCAGTGACACCTTTTCAGCAAAATTGCAGCCTTATCTGGTGTGAGAAAACCAAGCGTGCAGCGGTTGTTGATCCTGGAGGGAACATAGATAGGATCCAAAACGAAGTCGTCAAGCTCGGCTTAGTTCTCGAAAAAATTCTGCTTACTCATGGCCATATCGATCACGTCGGCGGCGCTAAAGCGTTAGCTAAAGCTGCAAATATTCCAATTGTCGGCCCGCATATTGCCGATAAATTTTGGATTGAAAACTTACCTAAGCAAAGCCAAAATTTCGGTTTTCCCCATTGCGATGCCTTCGAGCCCGAGCAATATCTACAGGACGGCGACATCGTTAATCTGGGCGAACAACGTTTGTCTGTACTGCATTGCCCTGGGCATACGCCGGGACATATCGCTTTTTTCTCTGCTCAATCTCAGTTAGCTTGGGTCGGCGATATTTTGTTTAGAAGCTCGATTGGTCGCACTGATTTCCCCCAATCGAACCATCAGGATTTAATTAACTCAATCACCGAGAAGCTTTGGCCTTTGGGCGCAGAGGTTGCATTTATTCCAGGCCACGGTCCTATGTCCACTTTTGGTGAAGAACGCGAGCATAACCCCTTTGTCGCCGACCAACTTTTACGTTAAGTGAACCTCGTTATCAGCCTTAGTGTTACGAGCGATTATTGCCCGTAACACTTTAAGCATATTGCTATTATTACTCCTTTCAATACGGTCCTGCCTTTGTTAACTTGATTGTCTATCTATTTAATATCCAGTATTTGGCGTAATAACTTTTATCTGCAATGTTAAGCTTATACTGACATCTTATAGTGGATATTTACTGGTGACTTAATTGTGCATCTAGTCTTATCAGCCTAATCCAATGGAGCCCGTGCAAATGGATCACCAAATCGAAGGTTTATTAGAGCATTGGTTACCGCTTGCAGATGATGCTTGGGTACTGGCAGTCATCACTCACATTCAAGGCTCTGCTTACCGTAAACCTGGCGCCATGATGTTGTTTCATGAGTTTGGCCAAGGGGCAGGAATGTTAAGCGGAGGATGTTTAGAGGCTGATTTACGCCGCTATGCGCAAAAAGCCATGCAAACCAAGCAAGTGATGTGCGTGACGTATGATGCTAGCGATGAGTCCGATGCCAGTTACTGTCTTGGTTGTGGCGGTATTGTCGATGTTATGTTGGTGCCATTACTGAAAGAAAATCATGATTTAGGTTTAGTTGAACTGGTAAAGGCATTTCGTCACGGCCAATCGGGCTTTTACCAATTGCCCTTAGTGAGCGCGGGCTTTGATGCTCGTTTGTATCAAGCGGCCTTTTACCCAGCAGAGTTAACGCCTTTTCCTGCCAGTGATTATGTGCGAACGGGTATCTTTAACCAAGAAACCGGTGAATCGTTAATTATCCCCCTAAGGCCGAGGTTTCACCTTGGGATCATGGGCGGTGGGATTGATGCCAAACCCCTTGCCGCGATAGCGTATTCTTTAGGCTGGCAGGTGACGGTTATTGATAGTCGTACTGCTTATGCTAGAGCGGCAGATTTCCCCCATGCACACATTATCAAACAACCCATTGAAGATATTGCGGCTAGCGTTATCGCATCACTCGATTGCGTTGTAGTGATGAATCACAGCCTTGGGTTAGATGCTGCGGCACTAAAGGTCATTCAGCCCTATGCTTTGGCTTATATTGGATTGCTTGGGCCAGCCCATAGACGCGATAAAGTGCTGGATATGGCAGGACTTAACACTCAATCTTTTTCGGGAGTATTTTCAGCGCCTGCGGGACTGGCCCTTGGCGGCGAGTTACCCAGTAGTATTGCGTTAAGTATTTTGGCTCAATGTCATGGTGTGCTTCACGGCGCAACGTTAAAGCAATTAGTTGAGGTTATGCGTTGATAACACACACAATATCTCAGGAATCTTCGGCTAAGCGATTACTTATCGTGGTACTTGCTGCGGGCCAGAGCCAGCGTTTTGAAGGGGTAAAGTTAGCGCAACTTATTCCTTCACATTATGCTTTTGGCACAGAAAAATTGCCTATCATCAACTGCCATATTGCCCGCTTGCAGCAACTCGATGGCCTCACTTTAGATAGGGCGCGCCCAGATGCTCATTCGCCTCAAGTCGCGCCTTTACTCATTATACTTGGCACTCATCATCACATATTACAGCCATTATTAGCTGAGCTTAATTCCCGCCAGCCATTTAATGTAGTGATTAATCAGCAGTCGCATACGGGCTTAGCATCCTCCGTTCGTTTGGCGGCAAGTTACGCGCTGGAACAGGGCTTTGATGGCATGTTGTTAACACTGGCCGACCAAGTTGCGCTGGGCGTTGATGATTACCAGCAATTGATTTCGATGTGGCATCAAACGGGTAAAGACGTTGCCGCCCATTATTTGGATGATTTAGGTGTACCTGCTATTTTTAATGCCTCTACATTGCCTTTGTTCACTCACTTGAGTGGTGATCGCGGGGCGAAATCGATTCTAAAACAACAAGCACAGCAGGGAGCGTTAGTCGCTATAACACTACCCCGCGCCGCAATTGATATTGATACCCAAGCCGATCTTGCGTCGTGGTTGGCACTTAAGGAGTGAGTTATGGCAGAAGTATTATCAACCAAAGCAGTCGTCAAGGAAGCGAATACCGACGCTTCCACCCAAACACTTTTCATCAACGGTAAATCATTTACCTTAGATGCCGATCCTAAAATGCCAATCCTGTGGGCGTTACGGGATATTTTAGGGCTCACGGACACTAAATATGGTTGTGGTGCAGGGCTATGCGGTGCTTGCACTGTGCATTTAGACGGCCAACCCGTGCGCGCCTGTTTAACCAGTTTGGGGCAGGCACAGGGAAAACGATTGGCAACAATTGAAGGGCTGGATAATCAAAAGCTTAAAAATGCTTGGGCCGAACATAACGTGCCCCAGTGCGGCTATTGTCAGGCGGGACAATTGATGTCAGCTGCGGCGTTAGTAGCGCAGCATCCGAAACCTTCTGAAGCACAAATCAACTCGGCCATGTCGGGGAATATCTGCCGCTGCGGCACATACCCGCGGATTAAAGCGGCACTGCAACACTATGCCAAACAGGAGGGCTAATATGAGTACTTTTACTGCCGTAGAAAATATCAGCCGCCGCGATGTGTTAAAACTGTTTGGCGCAGTGGGTGGCGGATTAGCATTGGGGGCGAGTGGACTAACATGGAGCCCCATGGCGCTGGCGCAGGATAAAGAAGCGCGGTTGAATCTGTTTATTGCCATTGGTGAAGACGACAAAGTGTACCTCACTTGTCATCGCTCCGAGATGGGACAAGGGATCAGAACCGGCATTCTGCAAGTCTTAGCCGAAGAGTTAGAAGCGGATTGGGATAAAATCGTCCCCATTCAAGGCTTAGCCGATAAACGTTATGCCAGCCAAAACACTGACGGTAGCCGCAGTATTCGCGAAAATTACGACCGCATGCGTCAGATGGGGGCGATGGCAAGAACCATGCTAGAGCAAGCCGCCGCTGCGCGCTGGAAAGTCCCCGTGAGCGAGGTGCATACCGCCAGCCATAAAGTGCTGCATGCTAAATCGGGTCGCTCGGCCAAGTTTGGTGAGTTAGCGTTAGCCGCATCAAAGCAACCCGTACCCGCTGTTGAGTCGTTAACCTTTAAAGAGGTTAAAGATTTCAAGCAGATTGGCGCATCACGCCAAATCGTTGATATGGATGCCATGTTAAGCGGCAGCGCGATTTATGGTTACGATATCAAACTCGATGGCATGCTCTACGCTAGCATAATACGCCCGCCCGTGCTTGGGAGCGATGTGGCAAGCTTGGACGATACTGCGGCGCGCAAGGTGGCCGGCGTAGTAGATGTGTATCGTTTGCCCGCCGCTAAGGACGCACCCGCTTTTCAGGCTTTGGGCGGCGTTGCTGTTATCGCCACAAACACTTGGAGTGCCCTTGAAGGGCGCAAAGCCTTAAAAGTCACTTGGACTCAGGCCGACAACAGTCAGCATGATTCAAGTCTTTATTTGAAGGAGCTTGTCGAGCGGGTACAGCAAAGCGGTAACGTCGTGCGCCAAGCTGGTGATGAAATCAAAAACTGGCCCGAGGCGAATACGTTAAAGGCCGTTTATACCGTGCCTTATTTAATTCACTCTTCTATCGAGCCGCCCGTTGCTACTGCCCATGTGACTGAAAAGGGCTGTGAAATCTGGGCATCGACCCAAACGCCGCAAAGTACCCAGCAAAATGTGGCCGCTGCGCTGGGTATGGAAGAAGATGCGATTAAAGTGAATGTCACCCTATTGGGTGGTGGTTTTGGGCGTAAATCCAAACCTGATTTTAGCGTTGAAGCCGCGCTATTATCGAAGCAATTCAAGCGTCCCATTAAGGTGAGTTGGAGCCGCGAGGATGAAATCCAAAACGGTTATTACCATGCTATCAGCGCCCAGTCCTATCAGGCACTGTTTGATGCCAGCAACAAACCTACCGCGCTTTTAGCCCGTACGGGATTCCCATCGATCAGTTCAACCTTTGCCGAAGGGGTGGAATATCCCTCTGGCGGTGAGCTGGATTTAGGCTTTGTGGATGTACCCTTTGCTTTGCCGAATTTAAGATACGAAGCGGTAAAAGCGCAGGCGCATAGCCGTATTGGTTGGATGCGCTCTGTGTGTAACATTCAGCACGGTTTTAGTGTCGGCAGTTTTGTCGATGAAATGGCTCATCGTTCTCAGGTTTCTTGCCCAGCAATGTGGCGTAGCCTGTTAGGTGAAGCAAGGCGTGAGACCTTTACCGACCAGCAGTTTAAATATGGCAACTATGGCGAAGATCTTAATCGTCACCCCGTCGACGTGAGCCGCTATTTTGGGGTAATCGACGCGGTCGAAAAAGCCCAAGCTAAGGCGCCCAAGGCGGGTAAAAATCAGGGCTGGGGGTTTGCCGTACACCGCAGTTTTGTCAGTTATGTCGCAGTGGCCATGCTGGTGGAAGTGAGCGAGGATAAACAGCTTAAAGTGCTGAATGCCATCGCTGCTATCGATGCGGGCACGATAGTTAACCCCGATAGGGTAAAAGCCCAGACTGAAGGCGCGATAGTGTTTGGCCTGAGCTTAGCCTTGATGGGCGAAATCACTTATAAAGAGGGTAAAGTGCAGCAATCGAATTTTCACGATTATCCTTTACTGCGCATGCCTCAAGCACCGGATATCGAGATCATTATTATTGAATCTGATGCGCCGCCAGCAGGTGTGGGTGAGCCAGGTGTGCCGCCCGTTGCCCCGAGCTTAACCAATGCGATTTTTGCTGCCACGGGACAAAGGATCCGCGATCTTCCCGTTAATAAGCTGCTTCGAGTTTAAGTTCTGCAAAGCAATATAAGTGAAACAGCCGAACAAAAAAGCGTCTAAAAAGCGCTTTTTTTGTTTTTTTACTACAAAATATTTGCTTGTTAGTTATTTTGCAGGCATTAATGCGGAAAATTTGTAATAGATCAGGTTTTAGTTACCGTAATAGAGGTAATTTAACCAATGTGTTTACCCACGCGAGCTTAAGACATGAGTTTCAGAGCAGCCAAGGGTATGAACTTCCGTGATTGAATAAAAAAGGGGTCATCCATGGAAAATCGTTGGCAAGTCGCTATTTCTGCCGGCCTATTGGCGGCTATTTGGTGTGGCGTCGCAGATGCCTTTCATCTGGTTACTTGGATTGGCTTTTTAGGTTGCAGCACTTTTTTTGCGCAACCTAAAGCGGGCTTTCAGGGCGTGATGATGGCGTGGTGTACCAATTTGTCGGGTGTATTTTGGGCTTGGCTCATTATTGCGGGTAGTAGCTTTTTTATCTCGCCGGTATTTGGCCATATTTTTACAGGCATAGCCACATCGGCTATGTGTTTACAGGCAAGCTATCAAAAGCTTAGTTTTATTCCTGGTGCCTTTATTGGCTGTTGTATTACGTTTGCGATGGCGGGTGATGTCGCTAATATAGTGCCATCGTTAATCATCGGTGGTTTATTAGGGTATAGCATGAGTCTGTTAACGGGTCAGTTAGTTTACTTGACACAAAAATGGTCAGCAGCCAAAGATAATTCCGTGTCGAGTGCGGATTAGCATTATCTTTATTCGGAACTCATAACAGGCATTTCTATAGTAGCATTCTGAGTTATAATGCTGATTTAGCGCCAAATAGTATTTTGTCCTTAGGAATTATAACAATGAAACAAATCCAGTTTCGCACCATTGATGCAATATTAATAAAATTCAGTCTCAACGGAAAGTTTTGGGTTGTGTGTTCTATGGTGGCCTTGATTACAGCCAGTGTGGCGCTGGTTAACTATCAACATGCACAACGCAATGTTGAGCAAGCTTCTATTGCCCGAGTTCAAGCGAGTGTTGATGCCTTAGCGCAAGTCGCTTCAATGCAAAAATTAGATGTAGGCGCTTTAACACAATTTGCCAGTCAATACGGCTTAACCGTGACCTCAAGGCAAAGTGAGGCGCAGCGCCAAGGGGATAACGTGACGGCCACTGCCAGCGTGTCAGGCACACAAGCCTTACAACTGACGCAAAACACCCATGAGTGGGAAGCCGATGCGCGTAGCGATGCTAACTTTATGCTTTGGTTGGCTTTATTGGGTTTATTGCCTTTATTCCAACTGAGTTATTGGATCTCCACTTCTCTTGGCGGCGGATTATGGGACATGTACCTAGCCATCAAACGCTTAGCCGATGGTGACTTGAGCTTTAGATTAAACTTCTTTGGTACAGATGATTTTAGTTTGATTGCCCGTGAAATTGATCGCTGTGCTGATAACATGAGTGAAATGGTATCGGCGATTGGTAAGAATGCTAAGACCTTATCATTAGCGTCGGATGAATTTAATCAACAGGCGGCCACCAGTGAGAAGTTGATCGGCAGTCAACATCAATTCCTCGATTCGGTTGCTGTGGCAATGGCACAAATGACGTCGGCCATTGAAGAAGTCTCTATTAATGCTAGTAACACGTCACTGCAAACCAAAGAAAACTCAATGCAAATATCAACGAGTCAAGAACGTGTTGCCAACACGGTTAACAGCATTGGCTTGCTTTCAACTAAAATTGGCGCGGCATTTTCGTCAGTTGAACAGTTATCGAAAGATGCGGCGAGTATCGATGCGGTTGTGACCACTATTAATAGTATTTCGCAACAAACCAACCTGTTAGCTCTAAATGCGGCGATTGAAGCGGCACGTGCTGGCGAACAAGGGCGTGGTTTTGCGGTTGTCGCCGATGAAGTGCGTACCTTAGCGGGCCGAACTCAGCAAGCGACGGTAGAAATTCAATCGATGATTGAAGGTTTGCAATCCGGCACGACTCGTTTATCAAGTATTACGATGGAAATTGTCGATCAAGCAGACGAAGGTCGCAGCGCGATTATTGCCGTTGGTGACGATGTTCAAGGCATGGCACAATCTATCAATGCCGTATTTGACATGAGTAGCCAAATTGCCGCCTCGGCAGAAGAGCAAAGCATGACTTCTCGCGATATTGCAGGGCAGTTAAATGAAATTCGTCATCAATCGGAAATCATCAAGCAAACTTCTCAGCGCAGTGTCACTTTAGCTAACGATTTACACCATGCATCGGTCGATTTAGAAGGCATTTTGCAGCAGTATCACACGAGCTAATCTCAACTTCAATGTGGGTCGTCGGCATGGATTGTTGAGCAATAACGCCCGATACTGAGTCTCATATTAAGCATTAGCGTATTATCTGAACATGGCGCAAATCGTAGATTTCCGCCATTTCATTCTCTAAATACCTCAAAAGTTAGCTATATATTGCCAGTTGCGCAGTATTCATTGTCATTGTTTCCACTATGACTCGCCATAAACTCGTCCCTGAGGGCTCGACGACGGCATCCATGCCGCCACAACGGTCACAGTTGCATCAATGCCAATCCTCACTAATCCTATCGTTGTTCGATTAGCTAAAAAGCTATTGCACCAAAGCGTGTTAGACATGTGACCTTAGGCTAACTTAGGCATCGCAATATTGACTTAATTTTAGTAATCATACTGAGTACGTAGGAAATCAGTGGCTACTCACAATTATCCCAACTTAGTAGACCTTTTGTTTTAAATTTCAATAGAAGCATTAATTTCTTGTGCATTAGAATTTAAACACTTAGTTTATGTTGTTGATTTGAAATGGATGGCTTGATTTAATACTAGCTGTTGGCTTAATTAAGGATAGTTTTGTGATATTTAGGTTTTTTGATAATTGTTACACTTGTGTTTTCCTTTAATGCAAACGCAAAAAGTTGTAGTAAAGGACAGCCTTGTGGAAACTCTTGTATTTCTTGGGACAAAGTCTGTCGTATAAATACTCCCCAATATTTTGGCAGTAGTATAAGTTCGCCAAGTGGTGTGAACCTGACTGAAAACATTAATCCTCTGAAAAATGAAATGCAGATACATGCAGAAATGAACTGCATGATCAGTTGGCAAGCTATAGTCGATAGATTTCTCTTTAATAAACAAGAGGAAGAAGTAATTGATGACGTAATCAATAGGTCGGTTGCAATCGCGAAATTTAAGTCTATTGTAATGTCAGAACAACAAATAGCTGAGATTAGAGAGTCGTATAAGCAGTCTTTAAAAACAACCGAAACGCTCACCAATGATTTATTCTCTTTGAGAAACGATCCTGAGAGCTTTAGACTGATTTTTCTTCCATCATGTGTACGCCAAGTTATTGAGATAATGGAGGTTAATGAGTAAGCTAAAACGTAAGCTTTGTTGCCTATCTCCTATTTTAGTCTACGTATTACAGCCGCTTATTACAGCGCTAATCCCTACAATATTAATCTGAAATATACCAATTAGAGCATCAGTTCCTGCTCACTTTTGTCCCAAAGCTTGCTACGTATTTCTTCAAAACAAACAGGCTTCGCCGATGCTAAACAGGTGAGCCATGGTGATTTGCGAGACGACCGTCCTCCCCATGGACGGGGCGGTCGAGCATCCAAGGACGGACTTGCTGCGAGTCGACGAGCGAATGCCATGGCAAGCCTGTGCGAGTGGATACCCGTAAACGCTAAACTTCTAACAACTGAAATTACTGCTCCCAAAACACTACTTTCCAACACATTTCTGTCCAAAGGCTTGCTATGTATTTCTTTAAAACAAACAGGCTTCGCCAATGCTAAACAGGTGAGCCTTGGTTATTTGCGAGACGACCGTCCGCCCCATGGCCGCTCTTTGGCATCCATGCCATCGCGGCATTTGTGAATCCATTCACATCAGGCGGGGCGGCCCTGCATCCAAGGACGGACTTGAACAATATCCATGTTCAACGACCAGCTCGCCGACCATGGCTCTCGTTCATAAGCTCAGAAACCCTAGGTTTCTATTCACCGCGTCGATGAGTGAATGCCATGGCTCACGATTAATCTGTGGCTGAAGCTAAGCTCACAACTTTTCTGCGATGTATTCTGTTCATTTTTAACTTACTTGTGCCAATCACATTCTGCTTAAGTCACTCTCAAACAAAAACATCGGCTTAGGCCGATGTTTTTATGTCTATGAGATGGTTAATCCCTAGCGGATTAGGCCTCTTTGAACGTGCTCCAGATGGGCGCGTGATCTGAGGGTTTATCTATGCCGCGAAGATCGTAATCGACATCGGATTCGACTAAACGTGCTGCCAGTGAAGGTGTTGCTAAAATCACATCGATACGTAGGCCGCGGTTGTCATCGAACCCTTTGCTGCGGTAATCGAACCAAGAATAACGTTCGATGCGCTCTGGGTGTAATTGACGGAAAGTGTCGACTAAACCCCAGTCTTGCAAGGTTTTTAACCACTCACGTTCTTCTGGTTGGAAGCTACATTTGCCGGTTTTCAGCCAACGCTTACGATTGACTTCACCTATGCCTATGTCTAAATCGGTCGGCGAAATATTGATGTCACCTATGATGGCAATGTCTTCATCGTTGCTGTGGTTGGTATGCAAATATTGCATTAAATCCTGATAAAACTTACGTTTAGCAGGATATTTTGTTGGGTGATCTATGCTTTCGCCTTGGGGGAAATAGCCGTTAAATACCGTCAGCGGGCGGCCATTTTCTTGGGCAAAGGTGCCGATAATCATGCGGCGCTGCGCTTCTTCATCATCGTTTGGAAAGCCTTTTTGGATTTTAATCGGCACGGCCTTAGACAACATAGCCACGCCATAATGGGCTTTGCCACCGTGGTAATGCACCTGATATCCCATGGCTTCGACGTCGGCTAATGGAAACGCTTCATCGTGCACTTTGGTTTCTTGCAGGCCGATAATGTCGGGCTGGTGGCTATCAATCAAGGCTTGTAATTGATGCAAACGGGCACGCAGACCATTGATATTAAAAGACACTATTTTCATTAAGGTAGAACTCGCTTAAAGGGTTTTACTACCACACTTTGGTAAACACCCGCGGCAAAATAAGGGTCAGCATCTGCCCAGAGTTTGGCGCTGTCTAACGAATCAAAGTCAGCAACGACCAGTGAGCCGCTAAAACCGGCATCACCTGGGTTCTCGCTGTCAATCGCAGGGTGTGGGCCAGCAATCAGTAAACGGCCTTCATCGGCGAGGGCTTGCAGGCGCTCTAAATGAGCGGGGCGCGCGGCTAAACGCTTTTCTAAACTGTTATCAACATCCTGAGCTGAAATCATATACCACATTATTTGAGTTCCTTTCTTTGGTCTTCTGGAAGGTGTTTATACAGATAAAATACGGTTAACACAGTATTAGCTAAGGTTAAGGCGGTTAAACCAAACACTTTAAAATTAACCCAAGTTTCTAATGGCAAACTAAAGGCAACATAGATATTCACTAGGCCACAAATTGCAAAAAATACCACCCAATACCAAGTGACGCGGGCCCAAATGTTATCGTCGACTTGCATTTCTTTGCCCAACATCGATTTTAGTATCGATTTATTCAGTAACTGACTGACGCCTAAGGCAATCGCAAACAGGCTATAGATGATGGTGACTTTCCATTTGATAAAGGAATCATCGTGGAATACTAATGTTAGCGTGCCAAACACGGTCACCATTATAAAGGTGATGATGTGCATTTTTTCGAGCTTTTTGTATAGCGCGTAGGTCACGATTAATTGAAGCGCGGTGGCTGCGATTAATGCGCCGCTGGCGATATAAATATCGAAAAATTTATAGACAGCAAAAAAGATGACGAGGGGCAGGAAATCAAGCAGTTGTTTCATAAGTAATCGTGTTAAAGAGACATGGGCTTGAGTGTAGCATGCGCAACATGAGGGAAAAAGCACTCAGGGCTTAGGATTGCGATCTTGCCCATTAAACCGATTTAATCTTATAAGCTAGCTTCACGTTTGCTTGGTGGCGTTGACGTTAACCTTTGCACGACTTAACAGTGGGCAATCGTGGCATTGGCCAGTGTTGGCGAGTTGATACCTTAGGCAGCAAGTACGCCGAATGCAGTGGATTTTGGGACTCGTTGAGCTCGATGCTGTACTCGTTACTATTCTCGCAACAGTGTTCGGTGTTGCGCTATCTTGCTCTGGTTCGATGAGTAAGTTAATGCTGTTATACAGCGGATTTGTGCTGCCATCTAAAAAGGTCGTGCGGCGAAACAGGGCTTGTTTTAGTTGCTGGCTGTATTGCTCGGTAAGTCCCAGTTCCCCAAGATACCAGTGGATCAGATAGCCTAAGTGACTCCAATATAACTTGGCGGGTACAGGGCTCAGAGTCAGCAGGCGCTCAACACTTGGCTGCAGTAAGTTTAAGATAAGACCTTGTAGGGCGAGTTCTTTATTAACTGGCGGCTTATATGGGCTTAATGGCGAGTGTATTTCAGTGTCTATCTTGTTACTTGGCTTAGTGTTGGTTTGAGAAAGTGGTTCGATGCCGTGGTGTTTTTTAAAGGTCAAAGCGGTATTTGGCTGTTGCTTTGTTATTTTAAATTCAAATTTTGCCACTCGGCCACTGGCGTGTACCTGCATAAAAACGGACCGTGGCTGCCAGTGAATAGGCTCGAAATCGGCTTTTTTTGCGTTAAAAATCCACTCCATCACAGGCGGAACTAAAAGGCCAAAATACCATTGACCCCAAAGTGAATGCAGCGCTTTGCGAGTGTCTTTTCTACTGGGCCCAGCGTTTTTACTGACCAAAGTGCTTTTACTGGCGAAAGCGGGCGCTCGGCTGGTTGCAGCTGTTTTATCCGTTTCGGTTTCAGCTTCAGTTATAGCTTCAGTTATAGCTTCAGTTATAGCTTCAGTTTCACTCTGAGTTTCTGCGCTAGGGTGTGCGATGGCAAAACGCGCTAGCAGTTTGATAGGTATCGGCGCAGCTCCATTCATCAAAACTGAGTCCCGTGGGGTACTGCGTTGCGCTAAGGTGCTCGCCATAGAAGGGCGCCCGCTCATGTAACAGCTGATTGAGTGTCAAAATAGTTTGATTCAACGCGTTGTGGCTGGGCGAGGTATCGCACAATGTTTGCAGTCTGGTGTCTCCTCGTTGGCTTGCCATAATGACTCCTTAATGGCTGTGATTGATAAGCCCCACTATTATTGATAAGTACCATATAGATGAGGACCTTGTGAGCCCAAGATTTGGGCTCACAAGGGTTTTCGAACTATCTCAATAAAAGTCTGACTTAGAAGCGATAGTCCAAGGTTAAGCTGGCACTTCGCGGCGTACCGTATTGGAATTGACTATATTGACCGACTTGGCTGTAGTAGCTTTTATCTAAGGCGTTGTGCAGGTTGGCGCTGAGCTTAAGTTGCTCGGTGAAGGCGTAACTTGCCATTAGACTCGCTAGCGCGTAAGAGCCTTGCTCTACTTCGACTTTGCCAAGTGGCGAATTAACTGTTTGGTAGACGCGGCTCTGCCAGTTAACCCCCGCACCTATTTGCAATTTATGCCAATCACCGCTAAAGGTATAAGTGGTGAAGAGTTTTAATTGCTGGCGTGGTGAGGTGGTATTGATACGTTTGCCTTCAGGATCTTCGCTAGTGAACTGGGTGTAGCCTAAGTAAAGATTCCAGTCATCAGTGATTTTACCCGTCGATTCAAATTCGAATCCCTGTGTTTTTGTACCGTTTACGCCTTCATACACTTGCGTTGTGGTACCTGGGATCACATCGCCAGTGCTGACTCCGACATTGTCTTGTCTGATCTCAAACACCGACAGCGACATATCTAAAGCCTCATCGAATAGGCTCGCCTTAATCCCGCCTTCGTAGTTTTTCCCTTTGACCGGTTCTAGGTAGCTTTTATCGATTCTTTGCTTAGTTTGCGGTGCAAAAATGTCGGTATAACTGGCGTAGAGCGAATATTGCTCGGTCAGGGCGTAGGTGAGGCCGAAGTAAGTAGTGAGTTCGTTGCTAATGCTAAAATCGTAGCTGCTGCCAAAGTTATCTTGGTCGGTTTCCCATTCATTGAGACGTAATCCGACGATGACAGCTAAAGCGTCGCTGAGATTAAGCTGAGTCGCTACATAGGCTGCACTCTGTTTGGTTTCGCCAAATGAACCCGTGGTATAAGTTTCCTTCCATTGAGGTTTTGGATATTGGAAGTTCGGATCGCGAAAATCCCCCAAAGGCGGTACTGCCGCAGTAGGATAATAGTAGGGATTGGCGAACTCTTGGCGTTGGCCATTCCAGCCAAACATCAATTGATGTTCTAATCCAAAGAGTTGGTATTGTCCTTCGGCGCGCAAATCCACATTGTGTTGGGTGCGACTGCCGTCGACATAGGCGATAGAGCCTGCTGTTGCGCCGATATTGGTTACAGGATCGGGATAGCCTGTGGCTCATAGCACATCGAACTCAAGTGAGTTATCGCCATAGGTGTAAGTCCCTTTTAGGTTCCAACCGTTATCTAATCTGTGCTCGAGACTTGCAAAGGTGTTGAGGCCTTGGGTATGCGCCGAGCCCCAATCGGGCGCTGTTGAAGTGGCGCGATCATAATTAGTGCGACTGCCATCGCTGTAAAATAGCGGTAAACCGCCCGACATAGTGCCGCTCGGCGTAGCATCTTGGTAATCGACACCAAGGGTGAATAAGGTGCTATCGCCAATATCGGTTTCGACTATGCCGTATAGCGTTGTGCGCTGCTGCTCGTATCTGTCTTGGAACGAATCCTTATCCTGATAGGTGGCCACTACGCGACCGCGCACTGAGCCCGCATCATTTAAGCCGCTGGAAACATCGACCATACCGCGCACATTATTCCATGAGCCCACACTTAGGGATGTGTTGCCCATAAACTCTTGGGTCGGGCGTTTACGGATAAGGTTAATGGCCGCCGAGGGATTACCGGCACCTGTCATTAAACCTGTTGCGCCGCGTACCACTTCTACTCGCTCGTAGATGGCGGTGTCGATCAGATTATCGCCATAGTTGAAGCGGGTGTCGTAGGTGGTTGGCACGCCATCGTACAAAATGCTGGTCACGGCAATGCCGCGAGCACTAATACTGTATCTGTCGTTATCCATTGGGCGGGCATTGATCCCCGCGACGCTGGTCATGGCATCAATCACGCTATTAAGCTGTTGATCATTCATCATTTGGCGGGTGATAGACGTTACCGACTGCGGCGTTTCTAGATAGGATAAATCGAGCCCAGTTGCCGTGTTCATCGCTTGGGTCTTATAACGGTTGTCGTGTAAATCCTTAGCGCCAATGACATTGATGATTTCAATCTCTTTTTGGTGCTTCTTGGTTTTACCATCCGCATCCACAGTGTCTGCTACAGCATGGGGCACACTGGCTAACATGGCTGAGCACAGCAATAGCTTAGGGTTAACGAGGGCTTGCCGACAGACGAGTGCGATGCTGGAGAGAGGAAAAGTCTTCATAATGGTGATCTTTAATTCCGTTTAGGTTGGGGTTAAATAAAGCGGGCCAACATTGGCCCACACTAAGGTTTCATCAAGTTTCAGAAAGTGTCGGGTCTATTTGCTTTGTTGCGCGTTAACGTGTCCTTTGCTAAGCATAGGGCGCTTAAAGGCATGGCTTTGTCTAAAGGCCGCCAAGGGATTGTCGATGTCGCCGGCGAAACGCAGGTTTTTCTCCCTGTCGGCGAGGTCTATCATTTGTTGGTTGTTATTCAATTGGATACGATTAAGGCAGGTGCGTACAAAGTTGTCCTTAAACAGATCGTATTGGGCAAACTTAGCGGCCAAATGCGGATGCTGAGCTTGGTAATCACGAACATTGTCCGCTACTAACTCCCAGAATTGGCTTTCACTGACACTGGTTTGCTCATCGAGCAGCGGTGCTAAATAGCGGAAAATACAGTCAAAAATATCCAGTAAGATGTAGTTAAGTTTCATCTCTTCTTCAAGGCTCACCGCAAGGCGTTTTACATCATCAGGTAGCGGCTTCGCGCCATTGAGTACCGCGACTTCTTCGCCTATGTCTTTCATCAAAATCTTGACTGGCACATATTCATCGAGCACTAAGATCAGGTTTTCACCATGGGGCATAAAGACCAGATCGTAGGCGAAAAAGGCATGTAACAGCGGCGATAAATACAGGTTTAAGTAGCGACTCACCCAATCCTTTGCTGGTAAGCCTGAGGCGGCTATCAAGGCTGCAATAAGGGCCTTATCTTCATGATCCGTATGCAGTAGCGCAGCCATGGTCATCAGATTTTGCTTAGGCTCAATGTGTGGCAGTGGGCTTTCGCGCCACAGGGCAGAAAGCATTTTTTTGTAGGCGCTATCTTGGGTGAGTGCCTGCTCGTAATAGGTGTGGTGATAACCTATTGCGGCAATTTCCTTCAGGATCACAAAGCCTTGTTGGGCAAAGTAAGGATCGTTTTCAACCAAGTTTGCAACCCAAGCATTGATCTGCGGTGTGCAGCTCATGTAAAGGGGCGATAGACCACGCATAAAGCCCATATTAAGGATAGAAAGCGCGGTTTTGACGTAGCACTTTTGCGGTGATGCAAGATTGAAGAAAGTGCGTATCGATTGCTGCACTTGGTATTGCTCATTGCCTTCACCAAGATAAACCAGATCGCCACGGGCTATGTCGCCGGCAAAGACGCGGGCGATTTTTTCACGCCACTGCCAAGGATGCACAGGCATAAAGTAGAAGTCCTGCGGATCATGCTGCTGGGTTTTAAGACGTTGTTGGAAGTCAGTGAACTGCTGGCCGAGCTCTTCCTTTAGTAATGCGTCGTGACTCAAGTTTTCGAGGGCGGCAAATGTGGTTTTGCTCTTGCGCACGCCTAGCCAGACTAACTGCATCGGTATCGCGCTTTCTGGGGCAAATTGACGGTAATCCTGCATATCAAAACCAATACGGCCGTTATTGGCAATAAACACCGGATGGCCCTCAGTCATGCCCGCTTCTATGCTTTGATAATCGGCTCGCGCCAGTGCGGCAGCGGGGATCGCCTGATGCGCTAACTTGTACGCCTTGCTGTAGAGGGTGCTGGTGATTTCTTCTAAATAGGTAGGCAGTAAGGTTTCGCTGATCCCTAAGTCATTTTTAAGGGAAATGATCAGCGACATCGCATCGAGGGTTTGTTCTTTGCCTGCAAGTGAAACGCGGATGGTATCGGCATCAATCGCGAGATGATCTAGCTGATAGTGCCGCGCGCTAAAATAGTAAGTGCTGTCTTTGAGCCTGAGTTCATAGTGGTTAAGCCCCGCTTTTTGCCCGTATAGGGTCGGCGTAATGAGCTTCTCGTGGGTGAATTCGCAGAGGATTTTCTTCACTAAATGCCGATTGGCCGCTTGCCAATAGGCGGGAGTCAAATGCTCCGGCAGAGAAGTCGATGTTGTCGATAGCGCCGAGCTTTGTTGAGCATGTACTGCTTGATCATGATGATCTTGCGTTGGCAATGGGTTAATTAATAAGGCTTTTGTGGGTAAGTTCATCTAATTCACCTGAAGAGTCGATAATGTTATGGGAGAGGTTACGGGGGCTTTCAACGAGCATGGCTGAGCTAAGGTTGTTTGGGCTAAGCGCGTCGAAGAAGCCGGGCTTGATACGCGCAGACGATCAGCCGCAGTGCAAAATCCGAGGAAAGCAGCTTTAGTGCTTAATTGAATCGCTTTTTCATAGCTAATGCCTATCAGGCTATTTAAGCGATGAATTTTGCTATTGAGTTGATCGGGTTCAACCACGAGGCGATTAAAGGCCAGTTTTTCAAGCACGAGCTGCGCTATCGCATCCATCACCTTTAAGGATAAGCCGCTGACGGGTTTGCCATCTGGCGGCGCGATAATCAGATGCATACCACAATCCCCCGGTGCAACACGATAGTGCTGACCGACTTCATCGTGGGCGGGATCGTAGAGTTCCACCATAAATAGCGCTTTGGCCTGCCATTCACCTATCAAGGCAAACTTGTGTTCTGTTGTTGCTAACAGATTTTTTATGGCATCAAGGTTCAAGCCCTGCATACCCCAAAACTGCGCGTAATCCTGGTTAAACCAAGACTGCAGTGTTGGTATGTCTTGCTTGAGATCTAACGCTCTGAACTGGAAACCATTGATGCTTGTCATAGCTGATAGCTGCGTTAAACAATGGCTGCTAAATTGACTCGCCATTATTGCGCCTCCTTGTTTGGCGCCATCAAGACCGACATATTGGTTCCCGCGCCTGCGCTCATACTCGAAGTCGGCGTTTGGGTTGGGTAGAGATGCGGCGATGCATCAGCGGTATTGCTGTGCGGCGACGTCTTAGGGAAATGTTTAGAGTTAAGATTCAGTGTGTTAATTGCATTGGCGCCGCAGGGCTGATGATTGGCAAGTTTGGCCGGATCGAAGGTTTGAAAGGCGATGTGTTCTTCGATGTGGTAGGGCGCATAGCCAAGCACGGCCTTTAAGATGATGCCGTTGCGATAACAGCCCATGCCAAGATCCGGTGAGCTTACCCCATGGGTATGCAAACCCACATTTTGGACAAAAATATCCCCGCGAATATCTATGCTGTAGTCGCGTTGCACCGCAAGTTGTCCTGCATCATCGAACTCGATCTGTTGCTTTATATCTTTGATAAATTGAGGTAAACGGTAGTGATAGCCAGTGCCTAATACCACTGCGCCCGTGGTTTGGCTCAAAGGGGCATCTTGTTCTTGATGCTGGAAATGTAATTTGAGTGCATCTGGGTCAGTTTGAATACGGGTTAACGCCACATTGGTCATCAATTGGCACTGGAAATCCGCAATCAAGCGCTTTTGATATAACAAGTCATAGATGTCGTTGATAAGCTCTGCATTAATGCCCTTGTAGAGCGATTTTTGACTGGCGATTAAAGCACAGCGTTTTTCCGGTGTTAGTTCGTGGAAGTAATCGACATAATCCGGCGAGGTCATCTCCAACGTTAGCTTAGTGTATTCCAAGGGATAGAAACGTGCAGAACGTGTCATCCAATTGAGTTGATAGCCATAGGTATCAATATCTTGCAGTAGATCGTAAAACACTTCCGCCGCACTCTGGCCACTGCCAATTACTGTGATGGCACTCTGACTCTGCAGGTAGGTTTTTTGCTGCATATAACTGGCGGTATGCATGACCCGTGCATCTTGAATGGGGCAATCCTTTGGCAGATAAGGCTCTTCCTGTGCCTAACACTAGCTTTCGGCATTGATAGGTATGGGTTTTGCCACTGCGCCTATCAAAACCTGTAACTCGATAAATACCTTCACCGGCGTTGTAATCCACTTGAGTGACCTTAAAACCAAATTTAAGGTTGCTGAGTTGTTGGCTCACCCATTGGCAATACAAGTTGTATTCGTGGCGAGGTAAAAAGAAATTCTCACGAATATAAAAGGGATAAAGTCTACCCGTCTTTTTGGCAAAATTAAGGTAACTGTAACGGCTGGTGGGATCGGCCATAGTCACCAGATCTGACATAAAGGGGGTTTGCAGTCTCGAGGATTTGAGTAGCATGCCTGGATGCCAGTCAAAGCTGGTTTTAGCATCTAAAAATAAGCAGTTAAAGCCGTCGATAGGTTCTGATAAGGCGGCGAGGCCAAGATTGAATGGGCCAATGCCGATGCCGAGTAGATCAAAGATTTCGCGATCCATTTCCCTTTGTTGAGTAGTCACTTACGCCTCCTTTGGCAGCATGCTGTTGCGTGTTGCCGATCCAGTAATCAGTTACCTAAGGACACAAACCAAGTTAATGCGGCAGTCAAAATAGCCTGTGTGGCTATCTATCTTGCTGTGGTTAATTCGCTATGTTTAGCGCAGTCCTTAGGCCATTTTTCCTGCTGCCTCTGTCCCGACAACGGCGAGTAAATTAGCACGTGAAAATATTCAAATGCAAACCATTCTCATTTGAGTGGTGATGCAGGTTAATACTTTTAACTTACGGATAAGCGGGCTAAGTACGGTTAAAAACGTATTTGACGGCAAGATAATTGGCTGGCAAAAAGGCTAAACTTAAGGGATATATAATCGAGAGAATTACGCGCGAATTGACTTTTAAGGCTATAAATACAGTAGGTTATATCGATGTCTGTGTTGGTTTGTTAATCGAGGGGAATTGATTTAGATTGCGGTAATGTCGGCTGAGTCCAATGGGAATAGGTGCCGTTAAACAGTCAGTGTAAATCCATTGTAAAGCGCAGGCTGGAGCCTCGCTCAAGGCACTGGTTAAAATGAGTTGGGTGTGGGTTAAGTTTAAATAGATTGGCCCAGATGTATTGGCTCTGATGAATGAGTTCAGAGGCATTGCCCCCAGATGTATTCGCTTAGCTTGGTATTTTCTCAGAGAGCTATTCGCTTAAAACTGCCATTCGCTTAAAACTGCTATTGGCTGGAGCTGTAAATAGGGCGGTTATCTCGGTATGGATAGCGGCAGTGCGCGATTATTAAGGGCATGAACTTAAGCTAAAGCCGTCCTAAGACGGCTTTGAATTGTGGCTGTTAACTCAGAATGCGAGTTCGAAAGGCTAAATCGTAAAGCTAGCGTAAATCGACAAAGTGTCCGGTAATTTTACGTACTAATGGCAACACCATCAGCAGTGTCGGGAAGGCAACCACCCATGAGATCAGCCAAGCACCGAGCCAGAGTTCGATAAACTGCGGTGAAGCGCCAACGCCATTGAAAGTACTGATCCCAGAAACGATACAACTCATTAGAATAGAAAGAAAAAATGGCATTACAACCGTGGCATACTTGGCTGGTAATTTTGGCGTGCCCAAAAAAGTACGAGGTTTGTCATCGGGCAAAGATTTAGAAATAGTCATCGGATCCTCTATTGGAAATTCATCAGGCGAATGATTTGTCACAGGCTAACACTGTCAATTCCGCTATCGACTTCATTTGCTTTCCCCATTGGGTTCAATAGCGGAAGCAGGGTATTTAAGCGATTGATGAAGTTTAGCCCGCGCGGCGACATTCTAGGTATTGCACCGATAAAGCGCAATCATTAAAGCCCAAGCTAGCCTATCTCTATGTTCACAGTTAGCGCAGGGATCAGCACTTAATTCATTCCATTTGTTACCCAAAGCTCGCCCGTTACATTGACCCAGTGACCGAGCTAAATAGGGGATTTGCCAAGTTCATTATCAAAGGGGAGTGCAAGGTTTGATTGCGACAGGTAAATCGTATCTTCGGGTGTTTGGCTGATGTCGACGATTTGTCCTGAAGTTTCAAAGTTCAATTGAATTGGTAGGCGTGGAGCTTGCTTAATGATGTCAACTTGAACACTTGCAAGTCGGCCGAGTAATTCAACCGTCACCCATTGGTTAACCGGAAAGCGCATTTCGGCCTGCTGATCGCTACCTTGGTAGTAAAACCAAATTGGCGCACCATTATCGCATTTACCTGCAACTTCACCTTCAAAACCACAGCCCCAAGGCGTTAATTCGAGAATATAGATCCGATACTGCATAAAAAGTCAGTTTTTCTTCGATAGGGCATTCTATCGAGGAACTGTGACTAAATAAATACGCTGTCAGTGTAGTACTGCGTGAGTGTCAGTATTGCCTTGACAGATAGTGTTTGCGGGAGATAAAGGCTGAGTAAACATAGAGCTTGGTAAATATAAACAAAATAAGCGAGGCGACGAGTCTACCTCACTTATTTTATTTGTAATTGAATTCTTGATTTATATTGGATTATTTAAATCAAGACTCGCTTAGGTTGCAGCCTTCATTGCGCGAGTAAATTCCCCAAGCGTTGCAAGTAGCTTAACTTCATCGTGCTGGTGGGTTTCGATGATTTTCACGACAGCAGAGCCTGAAATTGCCCCTGCAGCGCCTGCTTTGATGGCGGCGGTTACTTGAGCCGGTTCGGCAATACCAAAGCCGAGTAGCGGTGGCGGCGCGTTAAAAGTTTTCAATTTGGATAGAATTTCTTCCATCGGCACGCCAGCTTTAGTGTCTGTGCCTGTCACCCCTGCGCGGGATAAGAGATAGGTGTAACCTTCGCCGCTGGCGCTAACCAGAGCAAGGGTTTCACTGTCGGCATTAGGCGGCGCGATAAAAATGGGTGCGATACCATGGGCTTTAGCGGCTTCGCTAAATGGCGCCGATTCTTCCACGGGTACGTCGGCAATAAGCACTGAATCCACACCCGCATGCTGCGCTTTGGCGTAAAATGCATCGATACCATTAGCAAAAACTAAGTTTGCATACAGCAGCAAACCGATTGGCAGTTCAGGATATTTAGCACGCACTTGCGTCAGTAATTCAAAACACGCCGTTGGAGTCGTGCCCGCGGCTAAAGAACGCAGGTTAGCACCTTGGATCACTGGGCCATCGGCCAAGGGATCGGAAAACGGAAAGCCCAGTTCTAAGGCATCGGCGCCGTTTTGCACTAGGGTATCGATAATTTTCAGCGATAACTCAGGGCTAGGATCGCCAAGGGTGACGAAGGGGACAAAAGCGCCACGGCCTTCGGCTTTGAGTTTGGCAAAGGTGGCTTGGTAACGGCCAGTGTTGGTAGACGTGTCACTCATGTTTATTATTCCTCTGTACCATTCAAAATGTCAGAAACGGTGAAAATATCTTTGTCGCCCCGACCGGAAAGATTGACCACTAAAATGGTTTCCTTGGTGCACTCGCGCGCCATTTTCACGGCATAGGCGATAGCATGTGCCGATTCCAATGCGGGGATAATCCCTTCACAGCGAGCCAATTGTTGGAAGGCTTCCAAGGCTTCATCGTCGGTGGCTGATTCATAACGGGCGCGGCCTGTGGCATTAAGATGCGCGTGCTGCGGGCCAACGGATGGGAAGTCCAATCCAGCTGAAATCGAGTAGGATTCTTCAATTTGACCTTCGCTATCTTGCATTAAAGGCGCTTTCATACCGAAGAAAATACCAGTTTTACCGTGCTTGAGCGGTGCGCCATGCATTGGCGTGTCTATGCCTTTACCTGCGGGTTCAACGCCAATCAGTTCAACACTGGGCTCATCAATAAAATCGGCAAACATACCAATGGCATTGGAGCCGCCGCCAACACAGGCTATAACCGCATCGGGTAAACATCCTTCACGTTCAAAGAGCTGTCTTTTGGTTTCTTCGCCAATAATGCGTTGAAATTCACGCACTATGGTTGGGAACGGATGTGGCCCCGCGGCCGTGCCGAGCAAATAGTGGGCCTTTTCGTAGCTGCCAGACCAATCGCGCATAGCTTCGTTACAGGCATCTTTTAAAGTGGAAGAACCTGACGTAACTGGGATCACTTCAGCCCCCATTAAACGCATTCTAAATACGTTAGGTGATTGACGCTCTATATCTTTAGCGCCCATATACACCTTGCATTTAAGGCCCAATAAAGCACAGGCGAGGGCGGTGGCAACACCGTGTTGTCCTGCGCCGGTTTCAGCAATAATCTCTTTTTTACCCATGCGTTTAGCCAGTAATGCTTGCGCAAGCACTTGGTTAGTTTTATGGGCGCCGCCGTGGAGTAAATCTTCCCGTTTGAGGTAGATTTTAACCAGTGGGTTAGGGCTTAAATTGCGCGTTAAAGTCAGCGCCGTTGGGCGGCCTGCATAGTTTTTTAATAAATCATGTAGTTCGGCTTTAAAGGCTTCATCTTCTTGTGCTTCTACAAAGGCGGTTTCTAATTGCTTAAGGGCGGGCACTAAAATTTGTGGCACGTACATGCCGCCATATTCGCCGAAATAAGGGTTAAGCTTTAACTTTGACATACCTGTTTCCTTATCTTATCAATCTGTTTGCCAGTGGCTTGGATTGAGCTGTTATTTAATAGAGCTGTTTTCAATAGGCCATTGGAATTAATAGGGTTATGTTTCTATATCTAGTATTAAATTCATCTAGGCTTTTTTAAAGCGCTAGGTTAGAGACGTAAATGGGTAAAAGCCGTTTGAATAAGTTGCGCCGATTTAATCCCTGCGGCGGTTTCTAGGCCGGAATTAAAATCTAAACCGTAAAACCCTTGCGCATTAGCACTCGTTGCATTGTCTGCATTGAGTCCCCCCGCTAGCATGGCATGGGACTTTTGCGGAATGTTACTTTGCCAGTTAAAGGCTTGGCCCGAGCCACCAAATTGGCCAGCACTTTTACTATCAAAAAGATAACGCTGCGCGCCCTTGGGCATTAAACCTATCTCGCCAGTTTTTGTATCAACACTGACCGCTTTCCAAATTTGGGTGGTAAGTCCCGCATGTTGCAAATGTTCGGTGAGCTCGGCTATTTCAAGTTCGGTTTCTGCGCCGTGCAGTTGCACTGCAAATAATTGTAAGCGCGTAGCAATGTTACAGATGGTGCTGGGCGCGGCATTTACAAACACGCCAACAAATTCAATTGCCGGCGCATCAGATGCACGATATTCGCTGAGCAATTGTTCTGCGTGATTAAGTGTTAATGTGCGCGGCGATTGTTCAGCAAAAATCAGCCCAGCATAAACAGCGCCTGATGTTGCCGCAGCGCGAATATCTTCCACGCGGGTGAGGCCGCAGACTTTATTGTGACCGAAGATCAATTTACGGCAGGCTAAGTCGATATCAGCCTCGGCCATAATCGAACTGCCAACGAGGAAGCCATCAACCAGCGGGCTCAAGCGGCGTACTTGCTCATTGTTGTAAATGCCTGATTCGCTAATCACCACGCGGTCGCTGCCAATGTGTGGCGCTAAGGCTTCTGTGGTAGCGAGATCGGTACTCAAATCTCTTAAGTTACGGTTATTGATCCCAATGATCGACGCATCTAATGCGATGGCGCGTTTAAGTTCTTCTTCGTTACTGACTTCGGTCAGCACATCGAGTTGATACTTAGCGGCTTCTTTCGCTAGACGTTGATATTGTTCATCATCAAGCACGGACAGCATCAACAGAATCGCATCGGCGCCTTGGTGGGCGGCGAGTTTGATTTGGTATTCATCTATCAAAAAATCTTTACATAGAATGGGTTGGCTTACCCGAGCACGCACTTTCGGGATATAGTCCATATCCCCTTGAAAGAATTGCTCATCGGTTAACACCGAAATACCCGCCGCATATTTGCCGTAAATATCAGCAATAGCTTCAACATCAAATACATCACGGATAAGTCCTTTAGAGGGGCTGGCTTTTTTACATTCTAAAATGTAGCCCGCTTTGGGCATTTTGAGCGCGTCAAATAGACTGCGATCAGACACTTTAGGCGACAGGCTCGCCTCGGGAAAGCGGAGTTTTAGGGCGGCAATATGGGCCGCTTTGGTATCAACAATACGAGTTAACACGTTGCCTTTTTGCACTGTGTCTAGTGATGACGGCATTCTAACATCTTGAATATCAGCTTTTAATTCTGGAGCCATTACTACGTTTTCCTTTGTTTCACTGCTGACTTTTGCGAGCTGACTTAACAATTCAAAGGCTTTGCCACTTTGGATAGTCGCGATCGCCAGTAAAGTGCCCGCTTTAACTGAATCGGCAATACCGCATACATATAAAGCACAACCCGCGTTGATAGCGACCGCATTGGTGTGGGCATCTGTGCCACGACCTTTTAAGATTGCCTCGGTAATCAAAGCGTTTTGCGCAGGCTCGCCACCTTCTAAGTCAGTTATGTGTGCTAAAGGCACACCTAAATCGGCTGGCGTGAGTTGATACTCAATAATTTCGCCGTCTTTTAACTCCGCAACTTGGGTGTTGCCGTGCAGCGCGACTTCATCTAAACCGCTGCCGTGCACTACCATAGCGCGTTTTGTGCCAAGCGCCTTTAATACTTTCGCTATCGGTAAAACCAACTCAGGGCTATATACGCCAAGTAACATAAACTCAGGTCGTGCGGGATTTATAAGCGGCCCTAACACGTTGAATAAAGTGCGAGTTTTAAGTGCTTGTCTAACAGGCACTGCGTGTTTTACACCGCCATGGTAGTGCGGCGCAAATAGAAAACACAGATTCAAGTCTTCAAGGCAACGACTGGCGGTATCTGGCGACATGGTTAGGTCAATGCCAAACTGCGCGAGTAAATCTGACGATCCCGATTTACTCGATACACTACGATTACCGTGTTTAGCGACCTTAGCACCTGCCGCTGCTGCCACAAAGGCGGCGGTGGTGGAAATATTTATGGTATTAAAACCATCGCCACCGGTGCCAACAATATCAATAATGCCGTTACTCAGCGCGCGGTTAATTGTCGCGCCGTTAGCCTGTGTTTGGTTGTTAGCTTGGGCGGTATTAAACTCAGGGCAAGGGAAATATTTGGCCGCGGCGCGCATGGCATCGGCAGCGCCGCTGATTTCATCAATGGTTTCACCGCGCATTTTGAGCGCGACTAACATCCCTGCCATTGCGGTTTCGCTCATTTCGCCACGAATTAACGCGCCAAATAATTCGGCGGTTTGCTCACGACTTAGGCTGTTACCTTGATACAAAATATCAAGCAAAGTTTGAATGTTTCTTGTACTCATACATTTGCTCCTACGGCGACGTCTTGGGTTAGAAATGCCAAGGTTTGAATGAGCAGTGTGCTACCTAATGTGGTGAGAATCGATTCTGGATGAAACTGAAACCCTACGGCTCTGTGCTCTGGGTGTAAAATAGCCATCGGCATATCTTCTGTGGTTGCTATTACTTGTAAGCAATCGGGCACTTTGGTGGCGACTAAGCTGTGATAGCGGGCAACGGGTAAGGGAGAAGGTAAGCCGGCAAATACGCCAGTGCCATTATGGAAGGTAGGGCTTGCTTTGCCGTGCACCACAAAAGGGGCGCGCGCTACAGTACCGCCGTAATACTCCACCATGGCTTGATGGCCAAGGCAGATGCCCAGCATAGGCGCCTTACCCGCAACTTTGGCGATAAGTGCCATCATAGAACCTGCCTCATGGGGCGCGCCAGGGCCAGGTGATAACACTAAGGCCGCCGGTTTTGGCTCATTAAGCAGTTTTTCGGCAATATAGTCGGCGGCAACATCGTTGCGGTAAATCACCACTTCACAATTTAGGCTGCGGAATTGATCCACTAAGTTGTAGGTGAAGGAGTCAAAGTTATCGAGTAGATAGAGTTTCATGTTTGGCTCCTATTTATATTGTGCTGAAGTGGATTGTGCTGAAGTGGATTGTGTAGACTCATCATTGACAGGCAGCCCCGCGCCCATTTTTATGGCAGAAATTACCGCTTGGGCTTTTTGACGGGTTTCGTCTGCTTCACTTTGGGGATCCGAATCAAATACCACGCCCGCGCCAGCTTGAATAAAGGCTATGCCGTTTTTGACAAAGGCAGAACGAATCACAATACAAGTATCCATATCCCCAAGGGCATTAAGGTAACCCACTGCGCCGCCGTAGCTGCCGCGACGGGTCTTTTCCGCTTGGCGTACCAGTTGTGAGGCTCGCACTTTTGGCGCGCCGACTAAGGTGCCCATATTCATACAGGCCTGATAAGCATGCAGGGCATCTAAATCTTGGCGCAGTTGACCCGTTACGCGGCTGACGAGGTGCATCACGTGGGAATAGCGGTCAACTTTCAATAATTCGGCAACTTTACGACTACCGC
This sequence comes from Shewanella sp. MF08487, assembly GCF_050848685.1. NCBI lineage: Bacteria > Pseudomonadati > Pseudomonadota > Gammaproteobacteria > Alteromonadales > Shewanellaceae > Shewanella > Shewanella sp. MF08487. Next base: position 62,245 of record NZ_JBOZPB010000007.1, on the reverse strand, counting down.
TTTGGCTAATACGAGCAATATCGTTACGGGCTAAATCGACCAGCATTAAGTGTTCTGACAGTTCTTTTTTATCTAAACGCAGCTCGAGTTCAATGCGGCTGTCTAAGTCGAAATCAATCTCACCTGTGGCGGTTTTACCGCGTTTACGGGTGCCGGCAATCGGATACACTTCGACTTGATTACTACTGGCATCGTATTTGAGGGCGCTCTCTGGCGAGGCGCCAAAGAGTGTAAAATCTGGACCTCTAAAATAAAACATGTAAGGGCTTGGGTTAGTTAGGCGCAGGGCGCGGTAAGCCCCTAAGGTATTTGGGCAAGGCAAACTAAAGCTGCGCGATGGCACTACTTGAAAAATATCGCCCGCAATAATGTGCTCTTTCAAATCGATAACGGTTTGTTTAAACACCTCATCGGAGATATTCACTTGCTCGGCCTCGTCAATGGCGATGAGTGTTGGTACATCGCTAGGTGAATTAGCCAAGGTTTTACATTGGATACTTAGGCTTTGTACTCGCTCATTGAGCGCTGTGGTGATGTCGGCATATTGAGCAGAATCGAGGCTAAAATTATGGGTAATAATCTCGGCTTGCTTTAGTTTATGGTCGATAAGGATTAAGGTTTCAGCAAGATAGAATAAATAGTCTGGGCAATCATTATCGCTGTTTGGTACCACTGGCAGTGGTTCAACGGTATCAATCAAGTCATAGGCCAGTACGCCACCTAAAAATAGATCCTCAAAGGCGGGTTTGGTTTGTCTGTCAGTATGGGCGCGACAATCAATCTGCTGGATAAACATCCGTAGGCCATCTAGCGGCGAGGTCGATTTTAAGCGCGCATCTTCATCTTGTAGCTGTGTGTCTTTTTGCAGCGTTACGATTAAGGCTAAATTATCACGCACCACATGAGCACTTGCACTGAAAAACTGTGCGATAGGATCGAGTAAACTTGCGCCATTATCAGTCAATGCACTAAAGGTCAGTTGATAACCATCGCAGCGTATCATTACGGCTGCATGGGTCATCAGCATACTTTTTAAGTGATCTTTACTGTCGATTTCAGCCGACTCCAACAGCATAGTGTGGGATGCATCTTGGGTAATGTGTTGGTATAAACGCAATGGATCGCTGTGATAGGTTAATGGCGCTTTTAGTGTACTTGAGCGTGCGAATGTCTGTTTTTGCATATTCATACTCGAGCTACCTTATAAAATATCTTAAAAGTCATGGAGTTGTCTCTATTGCTAATTTTATTACCCGAGTTTGCCGACATTTTTCGCACCTAACAAAAAAGCCCGCATTTCTGCGGGCTTCTTGTTGATTCTGTTCACTTTCAAATGAGCACAGAGCTTCACACTACCCGCTAAGTTGGGAAGTGCCACCACCAAATGATGTTTAATGAAGCGTTAATGTGTGTCATGCAAAAGAGTCTCACTAATTCGTAAATTGATGTATAGAAAGCCTTAGCTAGAGGCGAATGTCAATTGAATATTTTTCATTTTTGCAAATTTGTTGACTTTAATGCAGCAGGAAATTTAACTGACACCGCCATAAAATACGAGATAACAGCGCATTGATTAACAAATTCACGTACAATAGCCCTATGAATACTCAAAGCATATTGGCTGATCTGCACAGCCACACGACCGCATCTGATGGTCTATTAACACCGTCTGAATTGGTGGCGAGAGCCCTTGAAAAGGGCGTGCAGTTGTTTGCTATTACTGATCATGACACCGTTGCAGGTTTACCCGCAGCCCGTGCCTTTAATCAATCGCAAGCAGAACCATTGAAATTGATCTCTGGCGTAGAAATCTCTACTCGCTGGAACAGTTATGATATCCACATCGTTGCGCTTAACTTCGATGCGGATAATCCTGCGTTATTAGCATTTTTAGAAAACCAGCGTGAGTTACGTGAATTACGCGCTCAAGAAATTGGCCATAGATTAGCTAAAGCCGGCATTGAAGGCGCTTACGAAGGTGCCAAGGCGTTGGCGGGTGAAGCGGCATTGAGTCGTGGACATTACGCTCGCTGGATGGCTGAAAATGGCCATGCCGTGGATATGCCCAGCGTGTTTAAACGCTACCTTGCCCGCGGTAAAACCGGTTATGTCCCCAATAATTGGGGTGATATGGCCAGCGCCATCGATATCATTCATAACGCAGGTGGATTAGCCGTGTTGGCGCATCCCAGTGGTTACAAGTTGTCGGGCAAGTGGCTTAAGCGCTTGGTGCGCGAATATAAAGAAGCGGGTGGAGATGCCATGGAAGTGGTACTCGGCCAGCAAACATTAGATGACAGAGCCAATCTTGTGGCCCTGAGTATACAAAATCAATTGCTTGCATCGATAGGGAGTGATTTTCACTTTCCAAGTAATTGGATTGAATTAGGTAAAAATCTGTATCAGCCCCAAGGTATTGATTGGGTCTGGCAATCGGAATTTTGGATGGAACGACCATGAGTCAATTTTTTTATGTACATGAAGTAAATCCGCAAACACGCCTTATCAGTCAAGCTGTTGCCGCTTTAAAAGCGGGCGGTGTGATTGTTTATCCAACCGATTCAGGTTATGCATTAGGCTGCTTGATTGGTGAAAAAGACGCGATGACGCGCATGGCACGAATTCGTCAAATTGAGAACGATCATGACTTCTCTTTGATGTGCCGCGATTTATCTGAATTAGCTACCTACGCCAAAGTGGACAATCAGGCGTATCGCATCCTAAAAAGTTGCACGCCTGGGCCTTATACGTTCATTTTTAAAGCGACTAAAGAAGTGCCACGTCGTCTGCAAAATGACAAGAAAAAGACCATAGGTATTCGCGTGCCTGACAATGTTATCGCTCTGGCACTGCTTGAAGCCTTGGGCGCACCGTTAATGTCGACCAGTTTAGTGATGCCAAATGCAGAATTTGCCGAGTCTGATCCTGAACAAATTCGCGATTTGCTCGAGCACCAAGTGGATGTGATTATTCACGGCGGCTATTTAGGTGAAAAACCGACGACTGTGATTGATATGTCTGAAGATGGCGCCGAGATTTTACGTGAAGGCGCGGGGGATATCACGCCATTCCTCTAAATCTGCCGCATTAGATTTATCGCTAATGGATGCGAGTGAGTGATGCTGAGAGTGGCTGTGCACATTTGGCAGTTTTATCGTCGCAGGTTTACAGGTATAATCGCGCGTTTGGCGTTAGTCTAAGTTGGGTAGCGCAGCGTTAACGGAGCAAGATAGCGGATGCAGGGCACGCAACAAAGTTTACCCTTAGCCGTTATTCGTGGTCAGGCAATGACCGAAATGCCGCTGGATTTGTTTATTCCGCCTGAGGCATTGGAAGTGTTCCTCGAGTCCTTTGAAGGGCCGTTGGATTTACTTTTATATTTGATCCGTAAGCAAAAATTAGATGTTGTCGATTTACCCATTCAGCAAATCACCGCGCAGTATTTAGAATATATTACGTTGCTGACTCAGGCTCGAATCGAACTTGCCGCCGATTACTTAGTGATGGCGGCAACGCTTGCCGAGATTAAATCCCGTTTGCTGCTACCGCGTATGGTGGCTGAAGATGAGATTGAGGAAGATCCTCGGGCGCAATTGATCCGTCAGTTGAAAGCCTATGAAGTGATTAAAGAAGCGTCGCAAAAACTCGATGATTTACCGCGGCTCGAGCGGGATGTGTTTCAAGCTAAAGCGGTGGCAGCACCTAATATTAAGCCATTAATGATCCCGCCAGAAGTGTCGTTATTTGACATCGCTCGTGCCTTTGGTGACGTGCTTAAACGTATCGATGCCAATGAAGATCATCATGTTAAGCGTGAACAGTTATCGACCCGTGAGCGCATGAGCCAGATTTTAGCCATGCTAAACGCCGAAGACTTTACCGCATTTGAACGTTTATTTACCCTAGAAGAAGGCCGTGCCGGTGTGGTAGTGACCTTCTTAGCTTTGATGGAATTAGTCAAAGAATTACTGGTTGAATTGTACCAAACAGAGCCGTTTTCAACTATTTACGTTAAGGCCTATTAATTGATGCAGATAAATCCTATTCAATTAAAACAGCTTATTGAAGCGAGTTTGTTTGTATTGGGGAAACCCTTGTCGGCGAAAATGTTGAAAGACACTGTATTGGTGGATTTCACGGTTTCCAGAGACAAAATAAAAGCTGCATTGGATGAGCTGCAGCAGGATTATCAAGACCGAGGTGTGCAACTTGTGAAAGTCGCTGGCGGTTATCGCTTCCAGACCTTAGAGGTGTTGAGTCCTTTTTTGCAGCCCCTGTGGCAAGAAAAGGCGCCAAAATATTCGCGTGCGACATTAGAAACCTTGGCGGTAATTGCTTATCGTCAACCTGTGACTCGCGGCGATATTGAACAGGTGCGCGGTGTGGCTATAAGTAGCCATATCATAAAAAGTTTGTCAGATAGACATTGGATTAAAGTAGTTGGCCATAAAGAAGTACCGGGGCGACCCGCGTTATATGCCACTACCTTAGAATTTTTAGCATATTTTGGCTTAGATACCTTAGCGGATTTACCGCCGCTGTCGGATACTGAGTCATTGCAGGCGGTTTTTTCAAGCTTGAAATTAACGCCAGAACAGTCAGAAGAGCAAAATACTAATGAGTGAAAAATTGCAGAAAGTCTTGGCCCGTGCAGGCCATGGCTCCCGTCGTGAGATGGAGGCATGGATTGCTGCAGGCCGAGTTAGTATTGATGGTGAAATCGCTGGCCTTGGGGATCGTATTGAAGCCGATGCTAAAATACGTATTGATGGCCGCGCGATTTCGTTAAAGTCTGCCGAAGATGTGATTTGTCGTGTATTGGCATATCACAAACCCGAAGGCGAAATTTGCAGTCGTAAAGATCCAGAAGGCCGTCCAACGGTATTCGATCGCTTACCTAAAGTGCGTGATTCACGCTGGGTAGCGGTAGGTCGTTTAGACATCAACACCTCAGGTTTATTATTGTTTACCTCAGATGGTGAATTAGCGAACCGCTTAATGCACCCATCGAACGAAGTGGATCGCGAATACGCAGTGCGTACTTTTGGTGAAATCCCTGAAGCGACAGTACAGCGTTTACGTACTGGCGTGATGTTAGAAGACGGCCCTGCGCAGTTTGATAGCATTAAGCCTGCGGGCGGCGAAGGCATGAACCAATGGTGGCATGTGTGTTTACGCGAAGGTCGTAACCGTGAAGTGCGCCGTTTGTGGGAATCCCAAGAAGTGCAAGTGAGCCGTTTGATCCGTATCCGTTATGGTATGGTTGAATTGCCAAAATCACTGCCACGCGGTGGCTGGGTTGAATTGCCAATGGAGCAAGTCAATTACTTGCGTAAATTGGCAGGTTTAGAGCCAGAAACTCGTACTATGCTTGCCGCAGATAAACACAGTGTGGCCCGTGCACAAGTAAAAAGTGCTAAAATCCGCCGCGCTGTACGTAAGCATAAAGTGACTGGAACAGGACAACCTAAGCCAACGCGTCAGCGCAGCTAAGTGGTTTAACCTAAGCTGCTTTGCTCATGTCCTGATATAGGTTAACGCTTATTTCAGCTAGGACGCTCGATGAACCTCATCGGGCGTTTTTTATTTTGCTTATCCTTATCTTGAGTGCAGATTAATTTACCTATTACTCATCTATTACTCATCAAAAAATCGACAAAGGCACGGTCTGCTTGACTGACGGGACGCTGTTTTTTCCATGCGATATGTAGATTCAAAAATACCGGCGGATCGAAAGGTTTCGCTAATATGTCATCTTTGGCACTTATCGCCATTTCAAGTACGCTGGTAATGCCAAAACCTTGAGAAACTATCTGTTTAATAAGATTAATAAGATTAGTCTCAAAAGCGATATTAGGCTTTTTTCTCAGTTCTTTTGCTTGAGATAAAATCCACTCGCGGTGGAAATAACCTGTTTTGAACATTACTAACTCATGGTCGAAAAAGTCATCTAGACTCACGGCACTATGTTCTGCTAGAGGATGTTCAGCCCCCATCGCGATCACCATTTGCTCACGGATCAGTAGTTGACTATCAAATTCGGGCTGTAGGTCTTGGGCGGTAATAATCGCAATATCTACTTCTTCCTGTTGCAGCATGCGCAGTGCATCGCGAGTGCCGCCTTCAAACAATGAAAGTTTCAAATCTGGGTATTTATGCCGAAAAGCCATTAAACGCGAAGGAAGATAGAAAGAGCCCAACATTCCCGGCACGGCAATACGGACTTCACCTGAGGTCAGGTTAGCCATTGCCTTAATTTGCGCTTCGGCTTGTTTCAATTGCTTAAGGATGAGTATGGCGTGTTGATGCAGCACTAAACCTTCGGCAGTGAGTGCGAGTAATTTATCATGCTTGTTACTGGTACGGTTGACTAATATCACGCCCAGAGCGACTTCTAAGCGCTTGATACTTTGGCTTAAAGCCGGTTGTGCCATATTCAGTTTTTTTGCTGCTAAAGTAAAACTACCTGTACTGGCTAGGGCATCTAAATGTTTGAGTTGGCGGATATCCATCAATTGGGCTCATAGTGTGGTTAGTCAGTGGCGAAGAGCGTGATTTTAATCTGCTTATTCATCATAACGAGGTATAACAAAAATCAATGATTATGATAGATATTATTTATTATTGTTATGTTATGTCCAGTGATAACCTTTGTCTATCCTAAGAGTGATACTTTGTCGAGGCTCCTGTGCAAGCCGTGTTAGATACTATGATTGATAATAAACAACGTGATAGCCGATTGATGTGGGCGCTGTGCGTAGCCTCTGTGGTGGTATATATCAACCTGTATCTGATGCAAGGCATGCTGCCGCTGATTGCAGAGCATTTTGTGGTATCGGGCTCTAAAGCGACGTTGATTTTGTCGGTGACCAGTTTTTCCTTAGCTTTTTCATTACTCCTGTATGCGGTGCTGTCGGATCGTATTGGTCGGCATACGCCAATTATTGTCAGCTTATGGCTGTTAGCGCTGTCTAATTTATTGCTAATTTGGGCGCCGGACTTTAACGGATTAGTGTTGGTGCGATTATTACAAGGTGGATTACTGGCTGCGGTGCCAGCCATTGCTATGGCGTACTTTAAGGAGCAATTGTCAGCCAGTACTATTCTTAAAGCCGCCGGTATTTATATTATGGCAAACAGTATAGGCGGCATTATTGGGCGTTTACTTGGCGGCGTGATGTCGCAGTATCTTTCTTGGCAAGAATCCATGTGGTTGCTGTTTTTAGTAACACTTGCGGGCGTTGCGCTAGTGAATTATCTATTACCGTCAGTGGCTAATGCACAGGCGATGTCGCAGAATAAAACCGCGCCATCCTTATCAAAACGTGCTCGCTTGATACAAGATTATTACGGTTTTAGCCATCATCTTACCGATGCGCAAATGCGCTTAGTGTACGCAATTGGTGGTTTGACCTTTATGATGATGGTGAATCAATTTAGTTTTATTCAGCTGCACTTAATGGCGTCTCCCTATGAATGGAGCCGCTTTCAAGCGACATTGATTTTTTTGTGTTATTCCAGTGGCACTATAGCCTCGTATTTTACCGCTAAATGGTTGGCTAAATTTGGCCAGCATAAGCTGTATCAATGGTCTTGGTGCTTGATGCTTACAGGTAGTTTACTGACTCTGTTTGATACCTCTTTTTCCATTTGTTTAGGCTTTTTAATGACCGCTTGTGGATTTTTCTTGACTCATAGTTGCTGTAACTCCTTTGTGGCAATGCGTGCTAATCGCGACCGTGCTAAAGCGACCTCGCTCTATTTATGTTTCTATTACCTCGGCGCGGCGATGGGTGGCCCGTATTTGATGATGTTTTGGCATGAGGCGCAGTGGCGCGGTGTGGTGATGGGGTCATTAACCCTATTAGCCTTAATTGCTTTAGCCATCACCCGTTTGCACTATCATCAAACCCATGTCAAACAGGCATTAGTCGACATTGATTAGTTGATTCATACCCAGTCAATATTGTAATACTAAGGCCAACATTAATCTGTTGGCCTTAGTATTTTAGTGCCGCGTTATAGAGGTTTTATCTTCATTTACCTTTTGGTATATAAAGGTTTTGTGATACATCCTGTAAACTCACGCTCTAACAGGGTGATATTGCTATCCATTTAGTGCATTTAAGGGCTAAAGCGATTAGGCTGAGTTTAGATAGCGTGGATAAACGTGATGCAAACCAATACCGTTCGCTAAAATCAGCATCACTTCTTTAAGATGCAGTTTTATATACGGTTTCAGGTATGATTTTAGGTCGTTAGATGCTGCGCTATGTGAGCGGCGCGATATGGATAAATAAGGGGTAATAAGTTTGGCAATTGAACATAATGAGATGGCGGGTAGTTTAAGCGCACTGCAATGTCGTACCAACTTCACCATCAAAAATATTACTGAATATATGCTCCCCGATACCAAAGAGGCTTTCTATTTACACCTCGACGGTAAAGTCCCTAATTTGATTATTCGTCCAGCCTTTGAAGTTTTTTCTGGCGAATTTGCCACTATTGCAGGCGTACATGCTAAATATGATTATTTTCATAATGCGCAAATGACGCGTTTCCCTAAGCGTTTACATAAGAGCCTGACTGAAATTCACTATGGTTTAGCATTTAGCTTTGACACCGTTGAAGCGGTACAGCTGTTTATTACAAGGCTCAGCGCGATAGTGAAAGGCGCTTAACCCTAAGCTATTTAGCATTTTATGTTTAATTTAAAGATTAGGTTTAATTTGAAAATTTAGTTCCGCGCAGTCATACCGGTTGTTGTCGAAATGTTCAGTTAGGCCCAAGGAGGCCTGCCATGAGTATGAATATGCATGTCGTCACGGCAAGCCTAGGGTGTTTGTTGCTGTTAGTGGGTTGTACAGAACACGCTCCTAGAGTGTTTGGCACTGTTGAGCGGGACAGGCTGACACTTACGGCTCCTGTGGGAGAACTCATAACTCAAGTGAATGTGGTTGAAGGCCAGCGGGTTAAAGCGGGGGAAGTGTTACTCACGCTCGATACAACCTCTGCTAATGCGCGCCTTGCCCTGCGCCAAGCTGAACTTGAGCAAGCTAATGCTAAGCTTGCTGAGGCGATCACAGGCGCGCGTTTAGAAGATATAAAAAAAGCCAAAGCAGTGCTATATGGTGCCAATGCCAGCGTTAAAGAAGCACTGCGCGCTTTTGAGCGAACTCAGCGTTTGTTTGCGACTCATGTACTCAGTCAAGCTGATTTAGATACTGCCCGCGCTGCGCGTGATACCCGTTTAGCCAAACAAACAGAAGCGGAGCAAAGTTTGCGTCTGTTAGAAAACGGCACCCGCAGTGAACAACTTGATCAAGCTAAGGCGGCTGTTGCTGCTGCTAACGCAAGTATAGATTTGGAGCAAAAAGCCTTAGCTGATTTGACCTTAGTGGCAGCGCGCGATGCTGTTGTTGACACTTTGCCTTGGCGAGTGGGCGATAGAATTGCACCGGGCACTCAGTTGATAGGCTTGCTAGCGAGCGCTAACCCCTATGTTCGGGTGTACCTGCCCGCGACTCAGCTCGATAAGGTGACGGCGGGCACAAACGTTAATATTCTTGTTGATGGCCGCGAAACGCCGATTATTGGCACGGTACGTAATATCCGTAGCCAACCCGCTTATACCCCATTTTATGCACTCAATGAACGTGACCGCGCGCGCTTGATGTACTTGACTGATATTACTATTTCGGCAGAAGGACAGGACTTACCCACGGGTATGGCATTAGAAGTTGAACTGCCATGAGTCACAGCAACTTTGCGATTGAGACCCACGGCATGACCCGCGCCTTTGCTGGCGTCAATGCAGTGGAAAACCTCGATTTAGCCATTCCCAAGGGAACCATTTATGGTTTTCTTGGCCCTAATGGTTGTGGTAAATCTACCTCCATTCGCATGTTGACTGGACTATTAAGCCCTACATCGGGGGATATTCGGGTTTTGGGTGAAACCTTACCCGGCGCTGAGGAAAAATTACGTCGACGTATCGGCTATATGACGCAAAAATTCTCTCTTTATGACAATCTTTCGGTGCGAGAAAACCTTGAGTTTGTAGCGCAAATTTATGGGCTGAATCGTAAAAATGCCAAGTTGCGCATCGCTGAGTTACTCACGCTTTATGATTTAGTCGGACGCCATAAACAAATGGCAGGCTCAATGAGCGGCGGCCAAAGACAGCGTTTAGCCTTAGCCGCTGCAACCTTACATCACCCTGAGTTACTGTTTCTTGATGAGCCGACATCAGCAGTCGATCCTGAAAATCGCCGCGAGTTTTGGGAGCGTTTATTCGATCTTAGTGCCCAAGGTACGACCATACTGGTCTCGACTCATTATATGGATGAGGCCGAGCGTTGCCACGGTTTAGCCATTTTAGAGCGGGGAGTAAAGCGTGCTGATGGCTCGCCGCAACAATTAATGGCGGCGATGGGCGCTAGAGTGATTGAAGTCTCTGGTGATGATTTACGTACATTAAAACAATCACTTATAACCGAGTCTGCCATATTGTCGGCGGCGCAAATCGGCAGTCGTCTACGGGTGTTAGTGCGCAGTGATATTGCCGATCCATTAGCGTGGCTCAAGCCAAGGGTCGCAAGCCGTACAATGGAAGAAGTACGCGCCAGTTTAGAGGATGTGTTTGTAACGTGCACAGGTGAGCGCATGGGTGCTAACTTGACTATTGAGGCTGACCATGTGGCGTAGAATTTTTGCAATTGTTGTCAAAGAGCTGCGGCAATTATCTCGGGATCGCATGACCTTTGGCATGATAGTGATGATCCCGCTGGTGCAACTCATGCTGTTTGGTTATGCCATCAATACCGATGCACGTCATCTGCCAGCTGGTCTAGTCAATTTAAGTGATTCCGCTTATAGCCGCGCATTGGTTCAGGCGGTTGAAGCAACGCAGGTGGTGGATTTTCAACAGCGTTATGTCAGCGTAGTTGAGGCTGAGGCGGCAATTACTCGCGGCGAAGTGAAAGCAGTATTGTATCTACCCGCCGATCTTGATGAGCGTTTAGTGCGCCACCCCGCTTTTGCTGAGCAGGCCTATTTAGCACAACCTATCGGCCAATGGCTGGTGGATGGCTCAGATACTGTCGTTGCCGCAACATTCCGTAGCCTAAGACAAATGCCGCTGGATGAAGTCGCAGGCAGAGCGTCAAAAAGTAGTACGCCGAGTTTTGAAGTGGTGCAATATTTCAACCCCGAGCAACGCTCAGTGGTCAACATAGTGCCTGGTCTTTTGGGGGTGATTTTAACCATGACCATGGTGATGTTTACCTCTGCAGCCATAGTGCGTGAGCGTGAGCAGGGTAATATGGAGTTTTTGATCACCACGCCCGTGCGGCCGCTTGAATTAATGCTCGGTAAAATCGTGCCCTATGTATTGGTTGGCTTTGTACAAGTCATCATTATTTTGAGCGCTGGGCATGTGTTGTTCGATGTACCCATTCGTGGTGGGCTCGATTCTATTGCCCTTGCCGCCATGTTGTTTATTTGTGCCAGTTTAACCTTAGGTTTAGTCATCTCAACCATTGCCAAAACTCAGCTGCAGTCAATGCAGATGACGATATTTATTCTTTTGCCATCAATATTATTATCGGGATTTATGTTCCCCTACGAGGCCATGCCCATTGCGGCACAGTGGATTGCTGAAGCCTTGCCTGCAACACATTTTATGCGGATGTCACGGGCCATTGTACTGCGCGATGCCCAAGTGATGGATCTACAATTTGATGCCCTGTGGATGATAGGTTTTACCTGTATAGGTTTGTTTATTGCAAGTTTACGATTTTCAAAACGCCTGGATTAGCCTAATACGAGTTTTATTCTCAAGCATAAAGGTTTGAGTGTTGATGTAGCGCAAACTATCACTAAAAAGTGGTACTAAGTTATTGAAATTGATGTTGCTTAATTAGGCATTACTTTACACTTCAATTAGGACTATTGCCGTTATCATGCTTAGGGCGTGTTGACGTTTCGAGATTAAATTTTGTTCGCTCTGGCAAGCTCGTGATCACGAAACGAGGAGTGACATGTAGTTATTCTACTCAAATGACGAGTGACAAAGAGCAAGAGCTTGCCAGACGAACCCTTCGGGCAGCGTTTGGCTGGCGTTTCTGCTGCGTTATCGCCCGTTTATGTAGAATAACTACACTGCACGGGCTTTGCCTTGCATAAAAGCCAGCCAACTCGCTGCAAAAATAACCCTGAAACGTCAACACGCCCTAGTAAAGAGAATATATTATGCCGCCAATTCGTTGTCATAGTGCGCTCAATGCCGTTGCTCTAATTCAAAGCGGCGAGACGCTATGGACGCACTCGATGGGCGCGACGCCCCGAATTTTATTAGATGCTTTAGCCAAGCACGCTCTCACCAAAGATAATCTCACCCTTTTACAGCTACATACCGAAGGCGCCGAATCCTTAAGTCATCCAAATTTAAAAGGGCATTTACGCCACCGCTGCTTTTTTGGTGGGTTGCCAACACGGGCATTATTGCAAAGTGGTGATGCGGATTATGTGCCGATTTTTCTTTCAGAAGTGCCAAAGTTATTTCGAAGTGGCGAGCAAAAAATTGATACTGCGATGATTCAAGTTTCGCCGCCCGATAAGCACGGCATGTGTTCTCTGGGGATTTCGGTTGAAGCCACGCTCGCGGCTTGCCAAGTGGCGGGTAAGATCATCGCCCATATTAATCCACAAATGCCACGTACCCACGGCGATGGTTTTATTCATATTAACCGCTTTGCCGCTGTGTATGAACAAAGCGTGGCTTTGCCGATACATTCCTTTGCAACGGGTGATGCCGTGAGTTTGGCTATTGGCCAACATGTTGCGCAACTGGTGCGTGATGGGGATTGTTTGCAGATGGGTATTGGCGCAATCCCAGATGCTGTGCTGTCCTGTCTAACCGGGCATCGCGATCTGGGAATTCATACTGAGTTGTTTTCGGATGGAATATTGCAACTGGTTGAAAAGGGTGTGGTGAACAACAGTAAAAAACGTTTTTATCCTGGCAAATTAGTCACAGGTTTTGCTCTGGGCAGCCAAAAGTTATACGACTATGTTGATGATAATCCAGCAGTGATTTTTATGGATATTGAGCAAGTGAATGACACGGCTATTATTCGTAAAAACCCGAATGTGATGGCGATTAACTCGGCGCTGCAGGTCGACCTTTCAGGCCAAGTGTGTGCTGACTCCATCGGGGCTAAAATTTATTCTGGCGTTGGTGGACAGATGGATTTCATTCGCGGCGCTGGGTTATCAGAAGGTGGTCGCTCGGTGATTGCGCTACCAAGTACAGCAGCGGGCGGCAGTATTTCCCGTATTGCCACCGTGTTATCACCTGGCGCTGGCGTAGTTACAACGAGGGCTCACGTGCATTATATTGTGACTGAATATGGTGCCGCTAATTTACGTGGCCGTTCATTACGTGAACGAGCACAAGCGCTCATTGCCATCGCTCATCCCGATTTTAGGGAGCAACTGAGCAAAGAGGCGTTTGAAGTTTGGGGGTTAAGAGTTTAGTTTTGATATAAAAATGGATAATAAATATCATACTGTTATTTTAATTGCCTACAGTGACCTATGATAAAATCATTTATTACACAGCAATTTACCATGTTGTAGTATTGATTAATAAGTATAAAATGGAATTTAAAAAGGCGCTTAATGCGCCTTTTTTGTTTTCTGTAAATCAGCACGGTTAAATTTGATAGCTGATATGTTGGTGGAAACGTATGACTAAATCTTCACGTTCAGGATCAACGCCGATATCGGCGGCAAAGGTTTTCAGCGCGGTTTCTACATTATTCATAAAGCGACCAAAACCAGCATCATCAGCATCTTTAGTGCCGGCGACTATGATAAAGTGCGCTGCTTCAACTAAGTTATCAGCATCCCAATGGCAAATAACTTGTTGCTCAAGCGCATTAGGATCGAACCCTATCATCTGTACTTCAGTTTTGCTGTCGAGCTTCTCAAACTTACTGTTACGTACCAGTGGCGTTAGGCCATTAGCAATCATCGCTAATCGAGTAAGCTGTTTACTGGCCGCGGCCTTGAGGAAGCTGTCTTCGAGGTGTTGATATAAAGGCGTAAAGTCGGTCGCGGAATCAGGCAATAATCCCTGCTTTAATCTACGACTCAGTGGCAAGCTGACCGTTACATACGTCAGTGAACTGACGTTTTCGGGTAACTCGCATTTTCTTGCTTTATATCTTGGCTCGATTGCGCGCAGCTTATAACCATAGGTTTCTTTATAGCCTTTGGATTTTGCAAAGAGGTCGTAAGATAAGTGCTGATGGTCACGAATCTTCACCTTGAGCTCGCTGATTGGCAGCTTTGGCATCAGTTGATTAAGAAATTCACGCACTCGAGAGTGAAAATTAGCCGAGTTACTGCGAATATCCTCACCTGTAGCCAAAAATACAATGCGCAATTTACGGGCGCGGTAGTTTTCTTGTGTAAATAAATTTTGAGCTTCGTGGTAGGCCGGATTGTAGAAAAATAGAATTTGTTCAGTAGTTTGGAAACAGTACGCTTCGGTATGAAAACGCACAACAGGCAGTTTATCGTTAGTGATCACGTGGACATTACGTAGATCGTGTTGTTCTGCCAAATTAAATACCAAACGGCTTAAACTTTGGTAACAAGTTTGATAGTCGGGATATTGACTCAGTAATACATCCGTCACCTTAATTTCTGCGGTGATGAATTGTTTAGTACGGGCTTCCTTGGGTAAGTACACTTTTTGCTGATGGCTAAGGGACATATTGACTCCTTGTTTTAGTTAACCATTTGCTAACACTGATTTTACTGTTTATCTATAGTGTTAGTCTTGCGTTAGAACACATTTTTATCAGTTGAACATGAGTTTAGTTAAGCAAGCTGTTTATTAGCTTAAAAATACCGCTATTTTATTGGATTAGCGCACTTTCTATCCAGGGTTGCATCCAAGTGGCAATTTTTGCTTGGGCCTTTTCGTTAGGATGAATCCCATCCCGCTGCATTAACTCTGGATAGGGCGCGATATCTTGCATAAAGAAGGGAATTAAGACGATATTCTGTGCTTTGGATATGTCTTGATACACTTGGGTGAACTTTTGGGTGTAGCGAGGGCCATAGTTAGGCGGTACCATGACTTCGGTCAGTAGCACTTTTGCTCCGCTATCTTTAGCCAGTGTAATGATTTTGGTTAGATTATTTTCAAGTTGTGTTGGGGGAAAACCACGTAAACCATCATTACCGCCCAGTTCAATGACCACAATGTCAGGTGTAACGGAGTCGAGTAAAGCGGGTAATCGGCGTAGGCCTCCTGCTGTGGTTTCACCGCTCACAGAGCCATTAATAAACTGATGTTCGGGTAAGTTTTTTTGCAATAAAGCCACCCAACCTAATTGCTCTGCCATGCCATAGCTGGCGCCTAAGCTATCGCCAAGGATTAGTACTTTTGCCGCATGAGCTGGGGCTTGCATCAATACACTCAAGAGAATAAATGCCACAAGGGCCTTGGTTCTCGATTTAAACCTTAGTGCTTGATACCAGAACGATTTATATGAGAAGGATTCTATGTCTAACGTCATCTTAAAAAACAGTGCCATCAATGTTGTTAACCTCGAAAAATCAGTGACTACCCAAGAAGGGACGCTCACTATCCTCAATGGCATTAACTTAGATGTCAAGCAAGGTGAGAGTGTTGCGATTCTTGGACCGTCGGGTTCTGGCAAATCTACTTTACTAGGGCTGCTTGCGGCGCTTGATACACCTACCTCTGGCGAAATTTGGCTTGATGGCGTGGCATTATCAAAGCTCAATGAAGAACAAAAAGCAGCATTACGTAAACAAAAAGTCAGCTTTATTTTTCAATCCTTTATGTTGGTCGATACCTTAACCGCGCTTGAAAACGTCATGCTACCTGCCGAACTCGCCGGTGTTCGTAATGCTAAAGATAAAGCGCAAGCCATGTTAACACGCGTTGGCTTATCCCACCGTTTGACTCATTTACCTAAGCAGCTTTCGGGTGGCGAGCAACAAAGAGTCGCGATTGCCCGCGCTTTTATCTGTGAACCTAAAGTGTTGTTTGCCGATGAACCAACAGGCAACTTAGACAGCGTCAACGGCCATAAAATTGCCGATATGTTGTTTGAGCTTAATCAAGAAAGCCATACCACTCTCATCCTTGTTACCCATGATCTGCTGCTGGCTAAACGTTGTCAGCGGCAGTTGGTGATGGATAACGGTCATTTACAGGAAGATAACTCTGCTTCTTTACGTGACGGTGAAATACTCGCTGACACTAAGGAGGCTTAATAATGGAGTTCAGTCTAGCATGGCGCCTGTTTAAACGTGAGTTACAGCAAGGTCAGTTGTTACTGATTATTCTGGCAATTACCCTTGCGGTGTTGTCTGTGAGTGGATTAGCGCGAGTAAGCGAGCGCCTGCAAGTGGCGATTACTGGCCAAGCCACAGAGTTTATTGCCGCTGATCGTATTATTGACTCACCGGTTAAAATCGATACGACGATTCTCACTAAAGCGGATGAGCTTGGGCTCAAGCATGTCACTAACATGCAGTTTAATTCTATGGTCTATTCGGGGGATAAGTTTCAGTTAGTAACAGTGCGCGCTGTAGAGGCGAGCTATCCGCTTAAGGGCGAAATAGAATTAATAAATGGTAAAACTAAAGGGTTACCCCAAGCTGACGAAATCTGGTTTGAGAGCCGCTTAGGTGGACTGTTGGGTTATCCCAAGTCCATAGAGTTAGGCAATAGTGAGTTTGTGCTCAGTGATGAAATCAGCCGTTTACCCGACGCAGGTTTTAATCCTTTTGCTTCTTCGCCTGTCGTATTAATGCGCATGGAAGATGTGGCGAAAACGGGGGTGATCCAACCGGGGAGTCGCGTCACTTATTTGTATCAATTTGCGGGAGATGAAGCCTCGCTTACCGCCTTTGAGCAAAGCGTTAAGCCACTATTAAATAGCACCCAACGTTGGGTTGATGTGCAATCTGGCGACTCGCCAATTGCCGAAGCCGTAAAACGAGCAGAGCGCTTTTTACTACTGGCGAGTTTAATGGGTATTGCACTGGCCTGCGCTGCGATAGGTATTGCCGCCCAGCGTTACTGTCAGCGCCATTATGATGTCGTTGCTATGTTAAAAACCTTTGGCGCTTCGGCAAAGCAAATTCGTTTACTGTTTGGTATGCATTTATTACTGGTAACTTTGCTGGGTATTGCGCTTGGTTTAATCGGCGGTATGTTGCTCGATTTTGGAATTAGTCGTTTATTACCCGCTGAAATTGCAGCTTATTCACCGCCACTGACGCGCCCCTTATTGCTTGGTATTAGCACTGGATTAATTAGTGCTTTCATGTTTTCGGCTTATCCATTAATGCGCTTATTAGCCATTCCACCACTGAGGGTGCTGCAACGTCAGCTCGAAGGTTTACAACTGGGGATGTGGTTGCACTTATTACTGAGCCTAAGTGCGATGGCACTGCTGGGATATTTGTACTCGCAAAGCTGGGCCTTAACGCTGACCGTGGTCGCCGCTGCATTATTACTTGGGGTCTTACTCGGGTTACTGGGATGGGTGATGATCCGCCTAGGCCATAGTGTCGGTATGAAAACCACTAATCCATTCCAGTTAGCTTTAGCGGGGTTAAGGCGTCGTGCACGGCAGAACGTACTGCAATTGGTCGGTTTTAGTGCCGCCTTAGTATTGTTATTGACGATTTTGGCCTTAAGGCAAGATTTACTCAATGAATGGCAAAAGCAGTTGCCCGAGAATGCACCTAACTATTTTCTGGTTAATATTGCCCCCGATGATGCTAAACCCTTGAATGATTTCATGATGGCTAAGGGCATCGTGGCAACGGATATTTATCCGGTGATCCGCGGCCGTTTAACTCAAATCAACGGTGAAACACTCATTTCGAATGAGCAAGCAGAAACCGGTGACAAAGGCCGAGTCGGTATTTCCCGTGAGCTAAACCTGACATGGCGTAATAGCTTGCCAGCCAATAATGAACTGCTTGAGGGGGATTTTAATCAAGCTGCCGATGACGTCTCTGTGGAATCAGGTGTCGCGGATCGTTTAGGCATTAGCATTGGTGATAAACTCACTTATATTATTGATAATCAAGAACTCATAGTAAAAGTTGCCAGTATTCGTGCGGTGCACTGGGAAACACTGCAACCGAACTTCTTCATGATTTTCACGCAAGAAGCCCTTGCGCCCTTTGCTTATACCTCAATGGCGAGCTTTTATTTAAATGAAACGATGAATGCTGATGGTACGTCTAAAGATGCCGTGATCCTCGCGCTTATACAGCAATTCCCGACGATATCGATTATCGATGTGGGCGCTATGGTGGCGCAGTTACGACAGATTATTGAGCAAGTGTCATTGTCGCTGACCTTAGTGCTAGCACTGGTGCTATTGGCCAGTGCCTTAGTGTTGATTGCACAGACTGAGGCTGGCATGGCAACTCGGCAGCGCGAATTGGCGGTGCTGCGAACCTTTGGGGCATCGGGTTGGTTATTACGCAGTGCAACCGGCTTAGAGTTTGCTTTGCTAGGGGGCATTGCAGGCGTGTTAGCGGTGATTGTGGCTGAATTTGCTTTGTATCTACTTAAAACTCAAGTGTTTGAGCTTAATGTTTATATGCACTGGCCATGGTGGGCTATTGCACCACTATCCGGCGCTTTGCTGGTGGCATTACTGGGTATGTGGCGTTGCCGTCAATTGCTTAATCAATCCTGCGCGGAGTTATTAAAATCAGGTAGTTAACTGTGATGCGTAAATAGTGAAATAAATAAAAGGCCCTAAGTTATCATTGCTTAGGGCCTTTATTCAAATGGATATAGGTAGAACTAACGCTGTGCTATTAGCTAACCCATTACATTATGAAACTCAAATAGCCCTGCAATATAATTAAGTTAACAATGTCAATAAAGAAGGCGCCAACAATAGGTACCACCATAAATGCTTGCGGTGAGGGCCCAGTTCGTGACACTAATGCGCCCATATTCATTACCGCCGTAGGCGTTGCCCCCATGCCAAAGCCACAATGTCCACCAGTAATAACCGCAGCATCATAATTGCTGCCCATCACTTTAAACGTCACAAAATAGGCAAAAAATGCCATTACTGACGTTTGTACTAACAAAATAATGAGCAGGGGAATGGCTAAATCAAAAATTTCCCATAATTTTAAACTCATCAATGCCATAGACAAAAACAGTGATAACGAGACGGTACCAATCACATCAATACTTTCAGTATGAAGTTTATAACCACGGGTAAGTTCAGTAATGTTAGCGATGATTACCCCAAAGAAAAGGGCATACACAAAATCGGGCATTTTTAACCAAGCGACGTCAGATTGAGCAATCCAAGTAGCAAACCATTGAGCCCCTGTAATACACAACAAGAGTATAAATAAGGTTTCAATAATGGTTTTCGCCGTCACATGATCCTCTTCTAGTTGATCATAGGTGACTAAATGCGGATGTTCGGTATGATTTTTACGGCCAATGCCATACGAAGAAACGAGATTATGTTTACTAATTAATCGCTGAGCAACAGGTCCACCAATAATCCCTCCCATGACTAAGCCAAAGGTTGCGGCAGCCATTGCAAATTCTAAGGTATTGATACCGTAACTATCGGCGAATGTTTGTGACCACGCAACGCCGGTGCCATGGCCACCAGAAAGTGTAATAGAACCCGCGATAAGCCCCATGATGGGTTCAAGCCCTAATAGGCTGGCTAAACTAATACCTACTGCATTTTGAATAACGATATAAACCGACGCGACCCCCAAAAAGATGAAGACTTTTTTCCCACCACTGAGTAACAGTTTGTAGTTTGCAGAGAGGCCGATAGTGCTAAAGAACATCAGCATTAAGGTATTTTGCATTGAAAGGGAAAATACGAGAGTTATATTTTGGACATGCAGTATGGCAATCACGGCGGCGATAACTAACCCACCGACAATCGGTTCAGGGATATTATATTTTTTAAAAATAGGCACATGGCGATTGATAGAGTGGCCAATAAACAGGACGAAAATGGCAATTAAGAAAGACTCTAATTCACCAATCGTATAAATCGTGTGCATAAAATTCCTTACAAATTTTTTGTGGGAATGACTCAACGCATAAACGTTATGAGACTGGCCCATCTAGTTATTAAGTACCTGCTAATACTTTGTGTTAAACGCTTGGTCGTGAAGACGGATCCTGTCAATCTCCTAGAGATGGAGAAGGATGAATAAGCGCGAATGTGAGCCGTATCGGGTTTACAGATCAGTCTCGTCATATTAATGAGCCGATACTGAGGGTAAATTATGGGCATTAAGAGAGCCAATAACGGTGTTGCTGGGGTCAATACTGAGTGCTTAAAGAAAGGCGTTATGTGTCCATTTCTACGAACAATCGCAGAGGATTCTAACAGGATTTTTTTTATTTGTCGTTAAATCATCTTATAAATCATGATGTTGATAAAATGTTTTGTGACTGTTATGCAAAAACCCATTTATTAATTGCCGTGCGGTAGTCGTTTTTTATGGCAATAACGTCTTGTTAATTCTCTATTTATGCTAAGTACAGTTTGAATAATACAACGCTGCTCTACAGGGGAGTCATGAGCTTACAACGTCCATTAATGCAGGCTCAAGTTCATTAAATTGAAATTTAAAACCCGCCTCAAGCGCGTGTTTGGGTATCACAAACTGTCCTTCGGTGAGTAACTGTGACATTTCGCCCATCGCTAATTGTAAGGCTAAAGGGGGCGTTGTAATGAGTGCGGGACGATTTAAAGCTTTTCCTAAAGCCTTGGCAAACACTGCATTACTGACAGGGTGTGGGGCTGTTGCATTAAATACCCCTTGGCAATGTTCTTGAGTGAGTAAAAATTGGATAAGTGAGACTAAATCGCTAACATGTATCCAACTCATACCTTGGCGTCCATGGCCTATAGGACCACCTAAGCCAAGCTTAAAAGGGGGTAACATTTTATCTAAAGCGCCGCCTTTACCCAGTACAATTCCGGTACGAATAATACAAACACGGGTTTGTTCTGAGCTTGCCTCTTGCGCGGCTTTTTCCCATTTTTGACAGATGTCATGACTGAACTCGGCATGGGCTGCACTTGTTTCATCGAGCAGTTGATCATCATGTCGGCCGTAATAGCCAACAGCTGAACCGCTCACCATGACTTTAGGAGGGTTGGCACTCTGCTTTATAAGCTGGGTTAATTTTGCCGTAATATCCCAGCGACTATCACAAATTCGCTGTTTTTGAGCCTTACTCCAGCGCTTAGCCACAATGGGTTCACCAGCGAGATTCACTATGGCATCAATATGATTTAAGTGACTCAGTTCATCAAGACTCGTAAGGTAATGATGCTGATGACCCAAAAATTTTTGTGTTTGCGACACTGAACGAGTCACTAATGTCAGCTGATGGTGTGGCGCTAATCGTTCAACAAGTTGACGCCCAATAAAACCGCTTGCGCCAGTGATCAGTATATTCATGTAACGTCTCTTATCTGTGAGCTTGAGGGTATATACCGTGTTATGGCCTGAAGCGATCACTTCGTTGGTATTTTTTACACCATTATTTTTGATAACATAATTCCATTGAGACAGAATCGGCAAAACGCAACGCATGGGGTTTGTCGATTTCAACACTGGCAAACTCAACCCAGTCGTGTTCGCTAGCGATAGCTAACGTTTGACTGGTAAGGTTTTCCAGTAATGAAAAACGGTTATGCTCAATCAGTTCGATGATTTTTTTAGTGATAGTGCGGTAATTGAGTGCATCTTCCATGTTATCGCTGTTACGGGCTTGCGCGGCGCAATAATGGATCACGACATTGATGATCACGTCTTGGCGATTTTGAATTTCATCGTCTTTAATGCCGATAAAAGTACGTAGTCTTAAGTTTTTAATGCGTATAATCGCTGTTTCTGGTTTCATAATGGCAAATGGCTATCTTAAGTAAGCTAAAGTGGCTGGGTTATGTATTTTCTCAGTTTAGCCTAACAATTTTATCTCAGAACAAGAAGGATTTTTAATACATGACACAACCCAATGCGCCCTTTGCTACTTATCGTGGCTTTGCGGTTATGGCCTTTGTAGTGATTATTTTGGCAGGGATTAAAACAGCGAGCCCCATTGTAGTGCCGTTTGTACTGTCGAGCTTTCTGGCTGTGGTCTGTAATCCCGCCATTGGTTTAATGACCCGATTTCGTGTGCCTAAATGGCTTGCTGTAATACTTTTGATGGGTTTTATTGTGCTAATGGGCTTATGGTTAGCCTCGGTTGTTGGCAGTTCTATTAACGAATTTTCAAAGCAATTGCCCCAATATCGAGTGCAATTAATCGAGCAATTTGAATGGATATTGAAAAAGTTAGATAACTTCAATATTCGTATTTCTAAGGATCAAGTCTTAGCCTATTTTGATCCTGGCATGGCCTTATCAATGACGACGAACATGCTGTCGGGTGTTGGTAATGTGATGGCGAATTTATTTCTGATCATTCTGACGATCGTGTTTATGTTGTTTGAGGCGCAATCGCTGCCTAAAAAATTACATTTGGCACTGGACGATCCCGATATGCGCTTACAGCAGATTGAGCGCTTTTTACAATCGGTTAATCAGTACATGGTGATCAAAACCTTAGTGAGTTTAGCTACAGCTATTATTGTGGGAGTGGGGTTGTCTATCATCGGCGTTGATTATGCGCTTTTATGGGCGGTTATCGCTTTCTTGTTTAATTACATTCCTAATATTGGTTCAATCATTGCCGCCATTCCTGCGGTGTTGTTGGCATTCATTCAGCTTGGCCCCGCAGCGGCGGGCGCGACCACACTGTTGTATGTGGGTGTCAACATGGTGATGGGCAATATGATTGAGCCTAAATTCATGGGCCGCGGTTTAGGGTTATCGACCTTAGTGGTGTTTTTATCGTTAATTTTTTGGGGCTGGTTATTGGGCTCGGTCGGCATGTTGCTGTCAGTGCCGTTGACTATGGTGGTAAAAATAGCCCTCGAATCGAGTAAAAGTGGTAAATGGTTAGCTATTTTATTATCGGATAATATCGAAGATGCTTATACCGCTAATAATCGGGCAAACGACACTTCGGCTGGTGATGAAGCCGATATCAGTACAAATGAGAGTAAGTAAGAAAAGATGCAAAGTTTTATACAAGCGTTAGCGACAATTGAGTTAGGTAGTGATGCGGCGCGCCTTTTCCACGGCCGCGGCGGGTATTATGCGGGGTGTGAACACCTCTGTTTAGATTGGTTTGCGCCAGTATTATTGCTGACCAGTTTTACTCCCTTAGAAGAAAGCGATTTAACCGCTTGCCAGCAGGCCATTACGAAACGTTGGCAAGTCATATGTCCTGATAACCCATTGAATCTTGTTTATCAATATCGCAGCGGCGGAGAGACGCACACCCAATTATTGCAGGGTGAAGTACCTGAGCCGCATGTTGTCAGTGAAAATGGGGCGCAATTTCAGGTGCATCTAATGCGTGGACAAAACCACGGTTTATTTCTCGATATGGCTAATGGTCGCGAATGGGTTCGAGCGAATGCTCGCTATAAAAAAGTGCTTAACTTGTTTGCTTATACTTGTGGCTTCTCGGTCGCAGCATTGCAAGGTGGCGCCGATGAAGTGGTCAATATCGACATGAGTAAAGGTGCATTAAGTATCGGAAAACAGAATCATTTGTTAAATGGTTTTAGCGCGGGCGCACGTTTTTTACCTCATGACATTTTTAAATCTTGGGGCAAACTGAAAAAGCTTGGTCCCTATGACATCATAGTGGCAGATCCGCCGAGTAATCAGAAAGGCAGCTTTGTAGCGACCAAAGATTATGTGCGCTTAATTCGGCGGTTACCTGAGTTACTAGCCCAAAATGGTGAATTGTTGCTCTGCTTAAATGCGCCAGAACTCGATACCGCGTTTTTACGTCAACAAGTGGCTGATGCCGCGCCAACATTAGAATACATAACGCGACTGGATAATCCGCCAGCGTTTATGGATGTGTCCCAAGATAAGTCACTTAAGGTACTGCGCTATTGTAGGTCTGCTTCCGTTTAATAATATATTTAAGCTTAACGGCCAGTATTTACTGGCCTTTTTTATGGGGCGAGCATACTCAGCAGAATATTAAACCAAGGTTGTAGGGGGGGTTAAGTCGTCATGATAATCATCAGTCGGCCCTTCATTAAGTCACGTTTGGTAGCATGCTTAGTATACAAAGATGAGTTTTTTCAAGATTGAATGTAGGCAACTGGTGAAAGTCTTTCATTTTTCGCATACGGTTTCCAGCGCTTTTGGCGACAAACCACACTTAAAGTTTATTTTTTTAAAACGAAACTGAAAGTTTTCTGTAATTGATGTTTGTGCTTTGATATACTCCTTTGCACGGAATATCCCTTTCCTCAAAGGCAAAATGTCAGCATAGAAGGACATGCCTCTGCGACCTTACCTAATCAAGCTGGAGTTGTTATGGAAGTTCATGAATACGAAAATGCTTATTATCAAGTGAAAGACGATGTACTTGAGTCTTTACCTACACAAAGCGAAGAATAAGTCATTAAAGCATCATCGATTGCTATCAGGTTGATGGTAGTTATGAGTCGAAACTAACAAAATAAACATATTGAAATAGCAACCTTGAGGTTGCTATTTTTTTGCCAAAAATAGAGAGTAAACTAATTTAAAAATGCCGAAAGAGATTTTAAATGGTTGATTTTAAAGTAAATTATTTTCAATCGGTTAGCCGTTAACTTTGCGTTTTTCTGGCATGAGTTCGACAATAAGCCATTTGCCGCCGATTTTGTGTAGGCGTATGGTTCTATCATCAATCCAAGGTTGGCCGCCTTTCAGCCCCGTCATCTTCACGATCACCATGACGTCTTGAGTAAATCTGCGGAAGAAATCGATATCAATATCATAAATTTCCATTTCGACATTGGTCATCGACAGACTTAGCATATTGCGCTGCACAGCGCTGGCAATATGGTAATGGGTCAGCACTTGTTTGATTGGATCGTCAACATATTGCTTAGCTTGCTCTATATCACGGTCGACATAAACCGCCTTAAAAAAGCCCAAGCTCACCTCTTCTGGTGTGAGTTGATATTCCTCTTTAGTTGCGTTATCACCACAGCCAACAAGAAACCATAAAGAAATAAAGAATAGTATTCGCATAAGTTTTATTTATTGGAATTTGTTTTGAGTATCGCGATTTTAGCTTGAATGTACAAGTGTTGTACTCATTGCCTATCGATGAGGAAATCAGTTGACTCAAGCATTATAGCTGTGGCATATAGTAAGGAAAGGTTTAAAAAGGTTATCCACAAAAACTGTGGAAAACTATGTTGAAGACTTCAGTGATACTTTGTAAGTTACTGATATTGTCTTGCTTTATCTGCTGGTTAAAAAGTGACGCATTTGCTATTGTCGCGTAAACTCCCATTCAGTTGTGGATATTTTTCTAAGTTCATTTACCTTTTACATGTTACTTCTTCCAATTACTCCCGCATTTTTATCTCCAATATTTGCTCTCTAGGTTTATCTGTTATGCCATTTACGCATTTGTGCGGGGTGTTAACGCTAAATATAAACATAAAAAAGCACTGGTATTAACCAATGCTTTTAGTCAGTTTTTACTATCAATATTAAGCAGTTTTAGCTTTTGGCTGCATCGTTTTGCGCTGCTTGTATCGCGGTTAAGGCGATAGTGTAGACAATATCATCGACTAGCGCACCGCGCGACAAATCGTTCACGGGTTTACGCATGCCTTGCAGCATAGGACCAATACTGATTAAGTCTGCGCTTCGCTGTACTGCTTTATAAGTCGTGTTACCAGTGTTGAGGTCTGGAAATACGAAAACAGTAGCTTGACCAGCGACAGGGCTATTCGGCGCCTTAGAGCGGGCAACATTTGGCATAACTGCCGCATCATATTGCAATGGACCATCAATGATAAGATCTGGGCGTTTTTCTTTAGCGATACGAGTCGCTTCCCGTACTTTATCGACATCAGAACCTGTGCCAGAGTTACCCGTTGAGTAACTGATCATCGCGACTCTTGGCTCGATACCAAAGGCTTTAGCTGATTCTGCCGATTGGATAGCAATATCGGCAAGTTGCTCAGCGGTGGGATCGGGGTTAATCGCACAGTCACCGTAAACCAGCACTTGGTCTGGCATCAACATAAAGAAGATGGATGAGACTAAGCTTGAGCCTGGTGCTGTTTTGATCAGTTGCAGTGGTGGACGAATAGTATTGGCCGTGGTGTTAACCGCGCCAGAAACAATCCCGTCGACTTCGTCTTGAGCTAGCATCATAGTGCCAAGCACCATATTGTCTTCTAACTGCTCTCTGGCAACGACTTCAGTCAAGCCTTTGCTACGACGCAGTTCTAACATAGGCTCTACGTAACGGTCGCGTACTTCTTCTGGGTCGATAATGATCACTCCTTCGCCCAGCACCACATCTTGTTGGGCGGCGATACGTAAAATCTCATCTTTTTTACCTAAAAGTACACAGCGAGCAATACCGCGTTCGGCACAAATCGCCGCCGCTTTAATCGTACGTGGCTCATCACCTTCTGGCAGTACTACAGTCTTGTGGGCTGCGCGTGCAAGTTCGGTGAGTTTATAGCGAAAAGCCGGTGGCGATAGACGGTGCTCACGGGGTAAATTTTTGGTAACGCTTTCAATCCATGTTTGATCAATGTGGCTGGCAACATAATCCTGCACGAGATCGACACGTACCGCATCATCAACAGGTACTTCATGATCAAAACGTTGAATATTAAGCGATGTTTGCCAAGTGTTACTGTCAATTAAAAAGACTGGTAAGCCAGTTTCAAAGGCTTGTTCACACAGTTTAAGAATTTCAGGCTCTGGCTCATAACTGCCCGTTAGCAGCAGAGCGCCAATCTTAACGCCATTCATGGCTGCAAGGCAGGCCGATACAATGACATCGGAGCGATCGCCTGAGGTGACAAGTAATGAGTCCGTTTTGATATGGGTGACCATATTAGGGATGCTGCGCGCACAGAAAGTCACTTTACGCAGACGGCGGGTATGCATTTCACCGGCATTAAGAATGCGTGCACTTAAATGTTTGGCTAGATCAGAGGCGCGCGGAGCGACCAGATCAAGATTGTACGGCACGCTACCTAAGATACGCAGTGGGCTTTTACCAGGCAGTTGAAACATACTGGTGCTATCTGTGTATTGTATGCCTTGGCTATCAAAGACTTCAGATAAGTCAGGACGAGTGCGACCTTCTTCATCAACCGGTGCGCCAATCTTGTTGATTATAGCGCCAATCAGGCGTTTGTTGTTTTTTCCACCCCAAGAGTTATAGGCAATTTCGAGGCGATTCATTAACTCTGTTGAAGTATCGTTACCCGGTGTAGCAATAAAAATAACATCGGCATCCATGGCTTTGGCGATGGCATAGTTCACATCATCAGCAAAGGGATGGTTACGGGTTGGTACTAAACCTTCGACAATTAATGTTTCAGTATTACTGGCGCAATCGGCTGCACGGGCAATGATTTGCTCCATTAATACGTCGGTTTGGTCGGCACGAATTAAGGCCTCCGCATGAGCCATCTCAAAGGGTTCTAGCGGATTAACCGTTGGCGATTTACTGAGAATAGTGGTTGAGCGTTCAGGGCCGATATCGTTAGGTCTAAGCTGGGAAATGGGTTTAAAAAACTGAACCTTAACCCCGTGGCGCTCCAATGCGCGAACCATCCCAAGGCTTAAAGAAGTTAGGCCTACACCTATACCAATGGGAATTAACATAATATTACGAGACATAAAAACCTCTAGTTTCGATGGTTTTTGGCAGAAGAGTTTCTGCAAATTTGCTTGTGAGTACGGCTACGTAAGGCATAAAGCCGTTTGGGTGAGCAAACGGCTTAGGTCTTTTTATTTGTTGATCAGTTTAATGGAATCTTCAGCGATAACCCATTCTTCATTTGTTGGGATCACCATGGCAATCGTGCCTTTATCTTGGGTGATGACACCTTTCTTACCGAAACGCGCCGCTTTGTTGCGCTCACTATCGACATGGAAATTGAATATTTCCAGCATGTTGAGCACTTTTTCACGGATTAAATCTGAGTTTTCACCAATACCGCCGGTGAAGACGACTGCATCTAAACGCCCAAGTGGCACAGTGTAAGAGGCGATGTACTTGGCTAAGCGGTAGCAGAAGATTTCTAAGGCTAAGGTCGCGCCTTTATGACCGTCTGCGTAACCTTCTTCAATACCGCGGCAATCGTTAGTCAGCTCGGAAATGCCCAGCAGACCACTTTGCTTGTTCATCAGGTTATTCACTTCTTCTAAGGTGTAACCCAGTTGATGAACTAAGTGGTAGATGATTGAAGGGTCAATATCGCCACAACGAGTGCCCATGACCAAACCTTCTAATGGGGTTAAGCCCATAGAAGTGTCGACACTTTTGCCGCCTTTGATGGCAGTGACTGACGCGCCGTTGCCTAAGTGAGCACAGATAACGTTAGTTTCTTCAATGGGCTTGTTGAGCATTTTTGCCGCTTCACGGCTAACAAATAAATGACTCGTGCCATGCATGCCATAACGACGGATACCGTGTTCACGGTATAACTTGTAAGGCAGGGCGTAGACATAAGCTCTGTCTGGCATGCTTTGGTGAAAAGCCGTATCAAATACTGCCACCTGTGGCAATTTAGGGAAAGAGGCAATGGCTGCGCGGATGCCGATAAGGTGAGCAGGATTGTGCAGTGGGGCTAATGAAGCACAATCTTCAATACCTTTTATCACGCTTTCGTCGATGATCACTGAGCGAGTGAACTTTTCACCGCCGTGAACGATACGGTGGCCAACGGCTTGAATTTTTGCTGCTAATTCAGGTTGTTCCGCAAGAATTTTATTAACAATGTATTCAACTGCTTCGCGGTGAGCCGTAAATGCGCCTAAGGCCGCTTCATGTTTTTCGCCGTTGATTTTCCATTTAATGCGCGAGTCTTCTAAACCAAAACATTCGGCTAAGCCAGAAATTTGGTCGTCACCTGTTTGCGCGTCAATGACGGCAAATTTGAGAGAAGAGCTACCGCAATTGAGAACTAAAACCAGATTATTTGACATGTGTAAACCCTTTGCCATTGTGTTTAATATAACGATTCAAAATAATGAGGAACTGCGGTGTTTTTACCATAACAGTCTTGGGGCGATTCGCCAGATTGTGCTATGGTTAAAGCAGTATTCCATTGTAGTTGGTGTCTAAAATTGAGCATTAAGATCCTCAAAACCTTAGGTGATGGTCATCAGTATATGAAGACTTGGCCTATGGTTAGACAACTGGGTTTTTATTTTCCTGAGTATCGGGTCGTCCGAGCGACTCAGCTCGCCATACTGGTGATGCCAGTGCTGGCGATTTTTGTGAGCATGAGCCAGCTGTATATTCACGGTTGGGCATTTCTGCCCCAAGCTGTCACTCTCGGTTTATTTTTCATCAGCTTACCGTTACAGGGGCTGCTGTGGTTAGGCTGGCGAGCTCGCCATCCATTACCGTTAACGCTGTTCGACTGGAGTAACCAGTTGAGTGCGAAGTTGTCGTCCATGGGTATCAATTGCCATACGTTAGGCGCTAAGGCCTGTTACCTCGATATGGCACTGATTTTAAAAATAGCATTTGAGCGTTTAGATGCCAGTTATTGGGAAGAACTTTAGGCTGTTGCCGCGGTTATCCGTTTTGGCTCTTTTGTTACTGTGGATTAATAAATCGCGTTAATCCCTTGCTGGACAAATACCGCTTTGATCTTTTCCATGGTTTCTCTACTCGGGGGAGAGATGCCATCGAGCTGATAGCGTTCGCCCATGGCTTCCCATTTGTGTTTACCTAATTCGTGATAGGGTAGTAACTCTACCTTTTCAATGTTTTTCATGGGCTTGATAAACTCGGCCAGTTGTAATGCCGATGCTTCATCGTCGGTAAATCCGCCCACTACCACATAACGTATCCACGTCGCTTGATTACGCTCTGCCAAATACTGCGCAAACTGTAATGTTCTATGGTTGCTGACTTTGGTTAACTCAATATGTTTTTCATCGTCCATGTGTTTGATGTCGAGCAGGACCAAGTCAGTATGGTCGAGCAACTCATCAATCACTGGCGTGTACTTACGTACAAAACCATTAGTATCTAAACAGGTATGGATCCCTTCTTTTTTGCAGGCAGTGAATAATTCGGCGACAAATTCGGCCTGTAAAATGGCTTCACCACCACTGGCTGTAACACCACCATTGCTGGCATCGAGAAAAGGCCGATAGCTGATGATTTGACTCATTAACTCATCGACCAGAACTTCTTTTCCGCCATCAAGATCCCAAGTGTCACGATTGTGGCAATATTGGCAGCGCATTAAACAGCCCTGCATAAAGGTGATAAACCGTATGCCTGGACCATCTACAGTGCCAAAGGATTCCACCGAGTGGATCCGACCGATAACTGCCATTGTGACTCCTGTTTTAATTAAGTAGGCTATAGCTTTAGTTCACTATAGCCCTGCCTAATTTAGCTTATAGACCTTTAGTAAATGTACGCGTGATCACATCTTGTTGCTGCTCTGGCGTCAGTGAATTGAAGCGCACTGCGTAGCCAGAAACACGGATGGTCAGCTGTGGATACTTGTCTGGATGCTTAATGGCATCTTCAAGCATTTCACGGTTCATCACGTTGACGTTTAAGTGTTGGCCACCTTCTTTTTTGTCATTGTGGTCGAAGTATCCGTCCATCAATGCCGCTAAGTTGGTACGGCGAGCATCATCCTCTTTACCCAGCGCATTTGGCACGATTGAGAAGGTATAAGAAATACCGTCTTGAGCGTGGGCAAATGGCAGTTTTGCCACTGAGGTTAAAGAAGCGATTGCGCCTTTTTCATCACGGCCATGCATAGGGTTTGCACCCGGTGCAAATGGCGCACCTGAACGACGACCATCGGGTGTGTTACCGGTTTTCTTACCATAAACTACGTTTGAGGTGATAGTCAGAATCGACTGTGTTGGTACTGCATTGCGATACATTTTACGGTCACGAATTTTAGCCATAAAACGTTCAACTAAGTCACAGGCGATATCATCAACACGTGCGTCGTTGTTACCAAATTTTGGATAGTCACCGCTGATGTCGAAATCGACTGCAATACCATTTTCATCACGAACCGGTTTTACGGTAGCGAATTTGATGGCTGACAGTGAGTCGGCTGCGATAGACAGACCTGCAATACCACAAGCCATAGTGCGACGTACGTCTCTGTCGTGCAGTGCCATTAGCGCCGCTTCGTAAGAGTACTTGTCGTGCATGAAGTGGATTGAGTTCAGTGCTGTGACATATTGCGTTGCTAACCAATCCATTAGACCATCTAAACGATTCATCACGTCATCAAAGTTAAGCACTTCATCGGTGATCATATCGGCTTTAGGTGCAATCTGGATTTTCAACTTTTCGTCCATACCGCCGTTAATCGCATACAACATAGTTTTGGCTAAGTTGGCGCGGGCACCGAAGAACTGCATGTGTTTACCCACAACCATTGGGCTTACACAACAGGCGATAGCATAGTCGTCTGATTGGAAATCTGGACGCATTAAGTCATCGTTTTCGTATTGGATTGAGCTAGTGTCGATAGACACTTTGGCGCAATACTCTTTGAAACCAACTGGGAGTTGTTTTGACCACAATACGGTGATGTTTGGCTCTGGACTTGGACCCATAGTGTAAAGGGTGTTCAAGAAACGGAAACTTGATTTAGTCACTAACGTACGGCCATCTAAGCCCATACCGCCGATAGATTCAGTCGCCCAAATTGGGTCGCCAGAGAATAACTCATCGTATTCTGGAGTACGTAGGAAACGCACCATACGTAATTTCATCACGAAATGGTCAATCATTTCCTGAGCTTGTTGCTCAGTTAAGGTGCCATTTTTCAGATCGCGTTCAATATAAATATCGAGGAATGAAGAGGTACGGCCTAATGACATTGCTGCGCCATTTTGGCTCTTCACTGCGGCTAAGTAACCGAAGTAAGTCCATTGGATCGCTTCTTGTGCAGTGGTCGCTGGGCGAGAAATATCGCAGCCATATTTGGCAGCCATTTTCTTCATTTGACCTAGTGCACGGTGTTGCTCAGCGATTTCTTCACGTAATTGGATAACATTTGATAATTCTTCACCCGCTTCAAACTGCGCTTGCAGTGAACCAAATTGGGCAAATTTATCTTTCATTAAATAATCGATACCGTAAAGCGCCACGCGGCGATAGTCACCGATAATGCGGCCACGGCCGTAAGCATCGGGTAAACCGGTGAGAATACCGGATTTACGGCAAGCCATAATTTCAGGGGTGTAAACATCGAACACGCCTTGGTTATGGGTTTTACGTAGTTCTGAATAGATGTATTTAACGTCTTCATCCAGTACGCGATCGTAGGCGGCGCATGAGCTTTCCACCATACGAATACCGCCGTTAGGCAACATAGCGCGTTTTAGCGGCGCATCTGTTTGTAGGCCAACGATAGTTTCTAATTCTTTGTTGATGTAGCCAGCGTCGTGAGAGGTGATGGTAGAGACCATCTTAGTATCGAAATCAACAGGCGCGTGGGTACGGTTTTCCTGCTTGATACCGTCCATGACTTTGTCCCACAATTTTGTGGTTGCGTCAGTGGCACCGGCGAGGAATGATTCATTACCTTCAAACGGAGTGTAGTTTTGTTGGATAAAGTCGCGGACATTGACTTCAGATTTCCAATCGCCAGGAGTAAAGCTTTCCCATGCGTTGGCAAACAGTTCAGTTTTTTCGGTCATCGTACTAATACCTTCTGGTTAAGATAAAGGTTACTGGCGATCAGCGTGAAGCGATGCTGAGTATAAGCCAATAGCTAATTCCTGAAATAAAGCTCCCTTCATGATGACGCCCTATGATGGGAACTGGATTGTGAAGTGCGTGTTACTTTATAAACGCCGCCATTTCAACAGTCTGTCTATTGATACCCGATAAGATGACAAAGATACGCTTACTGCTACTATCGGTTACCGATGATTCTTTTTAATTGGTAAGACCAATTGTCCATACGCATGTTAGCATAGGTCACCGACTATCACATCTTAAAGGGAATAGTTTGTGGTTGGTTAATCCTAAATTTGTTAGCTAGGTAACATTTATTGGCCACTATAAGGATTACAGCACGCTTTTTAACGTACTGTGACATTCGAATTGTGCAGGGTTTAAATTCAACACGCACAGATTACTGTAATCTAATGTCTCTTTTTATTGAGGATAAATCTATCCTCGTATAGGTTGATTTTTGATTGGATAGAGTGATTACCCGATCCTGCAATTATGCATTGAGTCGATAGTGTGAAATTAGCAGATTATTAAGCATTTTTAGGGAATATTGATGTTGCAGTGCTGCGCTTTTAGTGATGGGTTAGTTAATCAATATATTGAAATATCATTGCTCGTTTACGAGTCAGCATGCGTTATAATCTATAAAATTCAATCGTTAACTATTTATCTTTCTTAGTTTAAGCCGCCAATATGCCCCAGTTAATCCCCCCCCTTATCCTTAACGGTACTTTCGCTAAGTCGTGGATGATTTGACGACCCTCCGTAGGGATTGAAGTCAATTGCGTTGAGTTCTCACTATAAGCGTAAATTTGAATGTTCAATAAAACAGGTAAAACTTAACTTATGTACACGCTTTATAGTGTGATGGGTTTGTTTGAAAATAGCTTGACATTGGTAAGACCAATTAACCTTTATTGTCTTGCGCTTCAAAGAACTCACATTTTAGGTGTGAATAACATCACGCTTTCACAATATCGGCTTCACAGCCTAAAGGCGTTGTATGGTACAAAGCGAGACTTTAGTGAATCATTATTTAAGCACATGGTTTAAGCGATTATTACGGCCAAATTATTAGAATAATGATTCATGTGATCCGCGCAATCGCGCCGCAGGAGATACACATGCTATTCATTCGAGTTTGTTTATCCAAAGTTGGAGTCATGCTATGAAAAGCCCAAATTCATCATCAGGAGTGCCAACGGTGGCAAACAGCGCACATGATGCGCCGCAGTCTTCTACTCCTGCAAGTTGTTACAACCAAGCAGAAATTTACGCTAAAAGTAAAGTGACGAAAGCACCGATACAATCCTTTGGTTTAGCGATATTTGCTGGTGCATTTATTGCCTTAGCTTTTGTATTTTACCTAACGGTGACCACTGGATCTGGTGATGCACCTTGGGGTTTAGTGCGTCTTGTGGGGGGAATCGCTTTTAGTTTAGGCTTAATCTTAGTGGTTGTTTGCGGTGGAGAATTGTTCACCAGTTCTGTACTTAGTACTGTTGCTTGGGCACAAAAACAAGTGACTGGGACTGAATTACTTAAATGTTGGTGTCGTGTCTATGCCGGTAATTTTATCGGCGCCATGTTAATGGTGGGTTTAATCACCGCTGCGGGTATGTATGAGCTCGATGGTGGCAATTGGGGATTAAATGCGCTTAAAGTGGCGCAACATAAATTACATCACTCATGGATCCAAGCATTTAGCCTGGGTATCTTATGCAATATGTTAGTTTGTTTTGGTGTGTGGATGACATTCGCGAGCCGTGACATGTTGGCTAAATCGTTACTGTTAATTTTACCTGTAGCTATGTTTGTTAGCAGTGGTTTTGAACACAGTATCGCGAACATGTTTATGGTACCCATGGGAATGACTATCCAAGCTATCGCCAGCCCTGAGTTTTTTGCATCCTTAGGTGTCACTCAAGAACAGTTTGCCGATTTAACGGTGGCTAACTTTGTATTCAATAATTTGATACCTGTTACGCTCGGGAATATTGTTGGTGGCGGTGTGGTTGTAGGCTTAGGTTATTGGTGGATAGAGCAATGTAAAACAACGTTAGCTGAGCCGCATAAAGCTCAC
Source organism: Shewanella sp. MF08487 (assembly GCF_050848685.1). Taxonomy (NCBI): domain Bacteria; kingdom Pseudomonadati; phylum Pseudomonadota; class Gammaproteobacteria; order Alteromonadales; family Shewanellaceae; genus Shewanella; species Shewanella sp. MF08487. Next base: position 27,212 of record NZ_JBOZPB010000007.1, on the reverse strand, counting down.
TATGACAAGGTATCAACATCTTATACGCAGGATGAAACAACTCAGCATTCGACCGAGCGTAAATTAACTAAGCATTCGTAGTTTTTTAAGCCACTCGGTAGAGTAATAATAAATGCCCAGCATAAAGTTGGGCATTTTTATTTTTTTCGCAAATTGATGTTTTATACCAATGCAGTGTAAAAAGTGATAATGGTTAATGTTGTCGATAAATGGATATTGTATAAGCATAAAGTGATCGAGTTTAGTGGTGTTTTAGAATGATGCTAAATCTATTTTTCATAGGAAATATTGAATACTTTTTAATAAAAAACGGCATCTTAGGATGCCGTTTTTCGTGTTCGTTTAAGTTACAAACGTAGATTAAAATTTAAAGCTTGCTGTGGTGTGGAAGAATCTGCCTACATTATCGTATACCGCAGCTCCTGCGCTTGTACCGGTTGTTCCGTAGGGTAAATCACTGTCGAATAGGTTATCGACACCTAATTTGAGCGTCACACCTGAATCAAAAGCATAGGCAATAGAGATATCACTGATGAAATAGTCATCATATTCTAAATTACTGCTTGGGTTAGCATTAAGAGCCAGTTCTTTATCAGTGTAGAGACTTACACCTTCAATAAAACGGGTTCTCCAGTTAGCGCTCCATTGCTCAATGGCATAATTCAATGACCAGTTAGCTTGCCACTTTGCGTAACCTAATGTTCCCGCTAATTCTTCAAAGTCATCAGGATCATCTTGAAAAGAATAGTTTTTACGCTTGAGTAAACGGGTGGCAATTAAGTTGGTCCGAAAATCACCTTTTAATGCCTCAAAGTGATAACCGACATCAAAGTCAATGCCTGCGGCTTCTAAAGCGGCGATATTGAGCGATGACAGCTTGATGGAGGATATTTCATGAGTCGTTGGATTGCGTGTGAGTAATGCGCAGTACTCGTTATTAATGCCTGAGGTTGAATCAACACAGCGGTCGATAATATTTTGTGCACTGACCGAGGAGATAGCGTTATCAATAGCGATATCCCAGTAGTCAGTCGTGATAGATAAACCATCAATTAAACTAGGCTGATAAGCAAATCCGATAGTGTAACTGCTTGATTCCTCTGGATCTAAATCGCGATTACCGCTACCCACACCTTCAATTCTTAGTGAATCGTAATCAGAGTTAAAATCTGCTGGGATACCTAATGCTGCACAGTTGGCTTTACGAACGCCTGGATTATTTAAGTCGTTTAAGTATTGGGTTTTGCATGAATCATTAACTTTGATAAAATTTTGGCTCGTGGCGCCATATAACTCACTGATATTCGGTGCTCTAATGGCTTCTGAGTAAGTTGAACGGACACGCAGTTCATCATTGACTTGCCAGTTTAGACCGGTTTTCCAAGTGGTTGCGTTACCGATAGTGCTGTAATCTGCAAAGCGGACTGCAAACTCCATATCAAGTTGACGGATCATCGGTAAATCAGTTAGTAAGGGCAGGCTCATTTCTGCGAAGACTTCTTTGACATCAAAAGCCCCTTTATCTTCACCTAGAACATTAAAGAAGGTCCCTTGTGCATTTGTAGGTTCAAAAATTTCACTTTCTTCTTTACGATATTCTACTCCCGTTGAAAACCCCACGGCTCCCGCAGGCAGTTCAAATAGAGCTGAGTTTGTTACAGAGCCGCCAAAAACCGTTTGTTTAATAACTGAGTTTCCCGTTGAAGTGGTGTTAACGTAATCAATCGCCGCTTGGCTTGGTTTGCCAAAACCAAAAATATCTAAGGCAACACAACCTGCCGCTCTGGCATTTTCATCACGACATACCGCATTACCATCGACAGTGATTGAGTCTAATGCATGTTGATAGTTGGCTAGTACGAGGTTATTTTTATTGACTCGCTCGAGATCTGTTTGACCATAAATGCCATAGACATCGTAATCCCAGTCCTCAAAAACTAAGCCTTCAAGACCCATTACATAGCGCTGGGTTTCACGGTTATCGTCTTCTATTCGTTGACCGAGATCTGTCATAAAACGATGGATATTAAGAGTCTCAAGTGGTGCAGGATTACCTTTGGCATCTTTATTGGCTTTCATTAATGCGATGAGTTCTGGGCTAATGAAGGCATTATCGATTTTGATATCGTTATTTTTGAGAGGATCGCTCACTTTGCCAAAGAAAAGTGCAGGCTGCCTTTCATTGGTCGATTGACTATTGACATATTTCGCTTCGAAATAGGCGTTTATCGAGTCGTTGAATTGGTAATCTGATTTGAAGTTAATGTTATAGCGTTTAAATTCCGGTTGTAGCTCAACAAATTGATTAATATTCAGATAATCACAGTCGACACAGTTAATACCGTCAACGTTAGGACCAGAATACACATCACGTAATGAACCATCGGCATTAAAGGTTTTCCAACCATCTAAAAAGAATGTTCCCGCATTACTAATGACAAAAGGGCCACTATTAGGTGTGTAATATTTATCAGGATCGGTGGGGTGATTAGAATCGATTGGCTTGCCATCGGGCCCTATTGGACGATGGGTATTTTTAAAGCTCGTAAATGACGTGGAGGTTTGATCTCGATCAAATGCTTCTAATTGATTTTGAGCACTGTATTCAACCGCAAAAGCAGCATTACCGCGTTCTTGGCCAAAATGGGTCCCGTAAGATAATGATAAGCGATCTTTAGCATGTGGATTATCGTCAGCCCAGCCTTTAGTGGCAGACACATCGAGTCCTTCAATATCCTTTTTTAGAATAAAATTGACGACACCAGTTACGGCGTCTGCACCATAAATGGCCGATGCGCCACCAGTAATGACTTCAACTTTATCAACCCAAACACTGGGTATGGTATTGATATCAACAGAAGCGGTTCCAGCAGAGCTGGCAACATGACGTTTACCATTTACCAGTACGAGCGTTCTGTCGGTGCCCATACTTCTGAGGTCTAAAAGGTTTAATCCTGAAATACCAATAAAACGTCCAGAATTTGCTAAAGAAAACGTGCTACCCAGTGCAGGCAATTGATTTAACGCTTCACCAATATTGGTGACACCCGTCGATAGTAATTCATCGCCAGTGATAACCGTGACGGGTGTTGGCGCCATGGCTCCCTCTCTAATAATACGAGAACCTGTTACTTCGATACGTTCAAAATTCGTCTCATTTTCAGCAGCAAATACCGAAAAAGTTGATAAACCGGCAGTTGCTGCGTTAGCCATTAATGCAAAGTGAACTGCTTTTGCTAATGTAGGATTCATGTATGTTTTATTACCTTTATATTATACCCATCACATTAAATATTTAATCAGTTCAGAGCCTCACAGGTATTTCAATCCGAGGTGCATTGACGCAGAAATGGTTATTCCCTTTTAAGTCAATGTAACGCGGGAGTGAGATGCCTGTGATTCTCCCAAAGGGCGGCTGATTTAACGGCATGGCAACGCGCTTTATACTGCGTTTAAGGCTTTCGACAGAGCACCACTATGCTTTCAAGCCTTCGCCTTGTCTAAAGCGCGTTGAACTCCCGCTGAATGAACATATATTTAATACGATTGGTATTACATCGTTTGATTTTTTAATGGCGTAAATACATATCCAAATTCGTGATTTGAATTAATTTGGAGCATATTTAAATTTTGGATGGATATAACCATAACGGCATCATAAATGCAATATTGTAAATACAAGATAATATGTTTGTTAAATGTAAATTAAAATGGTTTTTGGCTTTTTAAATTGGCTTTTAAAATTAGGTTGTGCTTATTTAGTGGCAGTGATAGTGCTAAATTAACATTCTGATTTTTTTGTTTTTATTTTGTTGCTGAATTTTGTTTTTGTAACATTTTTAGATTGTTCAAGGTCTATTTTTATATTGTCATTGTGTTTTTTAAATTATGTCTAGGTGAGTTTTTATTGTATCGCCAGGGATGTTTAATAATGAAGGCTGTAGAGTGATTATTTTATTATTATGAGTATGTTTAATGACATGCTGTAATGAATATAAATCACTCATTTTCATTGCTGAATCAAGCGTGTCTATCAAGTGATAAATTATTGAATAGAATTAGTCCTATTTAAATTTAGTTATTTACTGTTTAAGATTGCTGTTTTTTTCCATCATTTTTAATTGCAGCGGGAAGTAGTGTCCTAAATAGCGTAGTGCGACATAGATAACCACTAAGGTCGCGATCACCAGTTCGAATTCCGCTAAGTATTTTAACCATGCGGCTAACTCACTCATATTACTAAATTGCGCTAACCAGGTCGTGGTTTTAAAAAGTGCCGTCGCTCCTATTACCATCGGAAAGGTAAATGCGGCGTAGCCAGGGCTAAAAGGTAATTTCAATAGATGAAAGAAAGCCAAGTAGATAACGCTAGTCATCAAAATAGCGATACTGAGCAGTAAGGCCACTAAGGGAATTGATGGTTGTTCGCACACCGTCATATAACCCGCCAGAGACAAACTCGCAGGGGCTGCCAGAATCGCAATAGTGGGTTTAGCCGCATCGGGTATCGCTTGGCAGAAAATAAGCCGATAGAGCATTAAAGGCAGCATGACTAAGTAAGACAACATACCAAAAATTAAAATAGCATTCACTAGCCATTGGTAATCCGATACGGGGAAAGATACCGCCGCGACGATAATACCAATAGGGGGCACAAACCAACTGGGCACCATATGTTCGAGTTTAAAATCAATGGCACGATAGTAGATAAATGCGCCTAAGAAGATAAGGTGAATAGCGATGGCAGTAAGCCATAAGGTTAAGCCTGTATTAGGAAAATAGTCGCCCAATGATTTAGATACCACCATCAACCCCATGGCGAAAGTAGGGATCACGCTACCAATCACAGGGTGGCTGAGCTCTTCTTTTAAAATATTTGGATGCAGTATGAATTTACCCATGAGCAGTAACAGGAAAATCGAAGCAATGATTGCCCCTGTGACTTGACCTGCGCCATTAAGTGAAGGCGTCATGCTCTCCCAAGTCCAACCTAAGCTGGCAATAGCGAGTGCGAGTCCTGCAATCGGGCTGGGAAGTTTAGCGGCCTGTGATGTCCAGTGTTTGCGTCTTGAAGTCATTTTAAAACCCTCTCAATACCCTCTCAATACCAACTGCTTAACATAGCTTCAATAGGAGCGCTGTTTTGATATAGTGATTATACGAAGGGGATCAATGGTAATAAAATTTGATTAATGTTATTCGTTGATTAAATTTTATTTACTGCTGAGGGTTGTCGTGCAGTTATGTACCCAAAATCGAGATGATTAATTTAGGCATACCGTTTAGCTTGATATAGTACGGCTAACACTTCTTTAGGTGAGAGTTTACTTCACATGCCGTGGGATAGTGGCTGGGGTAACTGATTAATCTCTTAATCAAATAGCAACAATAATCTACCCAGCCGAAGCTAGGTAGATTAGAGAAATAAGGTATTGATTACTGGATATTTTCTTCGTCGCCAAATTGGCCTTGGAATAACACAGTTGATAAGTAACGTTCTGCAGCAGATGGTAGAATAACGACAATCGTTTTACCCGCAAACTCAGGTAATGCGGCAATCTTATTGGCTGCAACCACCGCTGCGCCAGATGAAATACCCGCTAGAATACCTTCTTCAACCATTAAACGGCGTGCCATCTCAATGGCTTCATCGTTAGTTACGGCTTCAACACGGTCAATTAATTCTAAATCTAAGTTGCCAGGAATAAAGCCTGCGCCAATACCTTGAATTTTATGTGGCCCAGGTTGAATAGGCAGACCTGCCAATGTTTGTGCAATAACAGGCGAATCCGTTGGTTCAACGGCAACAGAGGTAATGGTTTTACCTGCCACTCTTTTCAAGTAACGGCTTACACCCGTGATAGTACCGCCAGTACCCACACCTGCAACAAACACGTCTACTTCACCATCGGTATCATTCCAGATTTCTGGACCTGTGGTTTTTTCGTGGATTTCTGGGTTTGCTGGGTTATTAAATTGTTGTAGTAAAACATATTTTTCAGGTGCTGATTGGCGAATTTCTTCTGCTTTATCAATCGCCCCTTTCATGCCTTTTGCGCCTTCCGTCAGCACAACATTCGCGCCGAGTGCTTTGAGCAGCTTGCGGCGCTCTAAACTCATGGTATTTGGCATTGTCAGGGTTAGCTTGTAACCACGTGCTGCCGCAACATAGGCCAGTGCAATCCCCGTGTTACCTGATGTGGGCTCGATCAGTTCGTGATCTTTGGTGAGCAGGCCTTTTTTCTCGGCATCCCAAATCATATTGGCACCGATACGGCATTTAACACTGAAACTTGGGTTGCGTGCTTCAACTTTTGCCAGCACATTACCTTGGCTAACACGGTTTAAACGTACTAACGGGGTATTACCAATAGTATATGAATTGTCTTCGAAAATTTTGCTCATGGATTGCTTGCTCCTATGTTTTCACTATTGAATCATAATCGGCTGTAGCATTTTTAGAAGTGATTGTTTGTTCTTCGTTATGCTATTTAGTTATTAAAGCATGTGCTGTTATTCGCAAGGCCGATTAGTCGTCTGTTTATAATGTGCCATTATTTTACCGATGATAAAGTATTGTTACATTTAGAATGATAATTTATTTGTGTACGCGTTAGTTTACTGAACACGGCTATTTGCGATGTTTAGTTGACCATTAATCCAAGACAAGAATCTTTAATAATCGTGATAGACTTAGCACAAATATCTAAAAAGTAACGATTATAGCAGCAAGCATAGATTCACCTTAAAGATAGTTCTTGTGCATACAAGAGATGATGCCATTGCTGCTCAACTTATAACAAGCACCCGTTTGGAGCAACTATGAAACAGGTCGTGATTTCGGGAAGTGGCTTATTTACGCCGCCCCACAGTATTTCGAATGAAGCCTTGGTTGAAAGTTTTAACGCTTATGTGGATATTTTCAATCTTGAAAATGCTGGCTCAATTGAGCAAGGCCATGTGGCAGCCTTATCTTACTCATCAAGTGAATTTATTGAGAAAGCCTCAGGTATTAAGCACCGCTATGTGATGGTGAAAGAAGGCATTCTCGATCCTGAGGTGATGATGCCATTAATCCCAGAGCGCAGCAGCGACGAGTTATCTATGCAGGCTGAAATTGGGGTTGAAGCGGCATTGATGGCGCTTAAAAATGCTAATCTTAAGGCGGAGCAGATTGATTTGGTGATTGTTGCCTGCGCTTATACGCAGCGCGCCTATCCCGCAATGGCGATTGAAATTCAACGTGCGTTAGGCACTCGTGGTTACGGTTACGATATGCAGGTAGCTTGTTCATCGGCGACGTTTGCCATTGTTGCGGCGACGAATGCCATTGCCACGGGTTCAGCCTCAAGAGTGTTAGTGATAAACCCTGAAATTTGCTCGGCGCAGGTGAATTATCGTGACCGTGATAGCCATTTTATTTTTGGAGATGTAGCAACAGCGTTAGTGTTAGAAGAACAAAGCTTGGCGCAGTCTGACAGTGTATTTAAAATCCTCTCAAGCCGCTGCTTTACAGATTACTCGAACAATATTCGCAGTAATTTTGGTTTTTTGAATCGCTGCGATCCCAGTGCTGCTCATCAAGCCGACAAACTGTTCCATCAACAAGGTCGCAAAGTGTTTAAAGAATTGCTGCCGATGATTTATCAGCATCTGGATGATCATCTAGCAGAGCAAGCATTAACGCCGCAGTCCTTTAAGCGTTTATGGTTGCATCAAGCCAATATCAATATGAATCAGTTTGTGGTGAAAAAACTGTTAGGCGACGATGTGTCACCAGAACAAGCGCCAGTGGTATTAGATGAATACGCCAATACCGCATCTGCGGGCTCTGTGATTGCGTTCCATAAATACTCCAGCGACTTTAAAGCGGGTGATTTAGGTTTATTGAGCTCGTTTGGCGCGGGATATTCTATCGGTAGCGTTATTTTACAAAAGAGCTAATTCGCCTTACCGAGCGTAAACCGCTTAACACTCTATGTGTAGACATAAAAAAAGCCTCATTTGAGGCTTTTTTGTTATTTTATCCGTCATTTACTCTGGCGCAATGGCGGCGTTTCGATAGGTTTCGCGGTATTTATCCACCCACATGGCAGTCGCGCCACAAATGGCAACCGGCATCACAATAAAGTTCACAATAGGGATCATCGAAAATAACGTCACTGTGGCGCCAAAACTAAAGCTGGTACCACGGGTTTGATTCAACGCAAAGCGCATATCCTTAAAACTGACTTTATGATTATCAAAGGGATAATCGCAGTACTGAATCGCCATCATCCAGGCGCTAAACAGGAACCATAAAATCGGTGCTAGCGTTTGTCCCACCATAGGCACTAAAAACAGCAACAAAAACACCAGTGCCCGGGGAATATAATATTTAAGCTTGATCCATTCTCGGCCCAAAATACGTGGCAAATCTTTGATTAAATCGATACCTGAGCCGGTGTTCAGTGGCTTACCTGTTAATAACTGCTCGACTTTTTCCGCTAATAAGCCGTTAAACGGGGCGGCGAGCCAGTTCATCACTGAGCTAAACACAAAGGCGAGCATTACCAGCATAGTGGTCACGGCGAGCGGCCAGAGCAAAAAATTTAACCAACTCAAATAGTCGGGAATTTGTGCATTCATCCAAGTGAATAGGGTATCTAACTGGCCTATTGCCGCATAAATGACGCCCGCAAATAGCAGTAGGTTAATCATTAACGGGATAAATACGAAAGTCCGTAAGCCCTTGCGTTTGATTAAACTAAAACCATCAAAAAAGTAGTTAACACCACTTTTAACGGGGAAGGGAGCGGTGGTTTTCTGTGTCATATTGTATTTCCAAAAAGTTGAGATACAGATAACTGCGATTGTGAGCAACTCATCGTCAGATAACAAGCTAAAAACCGCATGAATTCAATAAAAAGCGTTACAAAATGCCGCTCGCTTTGTTAAAGTTAGCCACAGAATGCATTTGCACAACTTAGGCCATTTTTAGGCCAAACTTCAGAGACGTAATCACTGGCACCATGAGATTAAAACAGATAAAACTTGCCGGCTTTAAGTCATTTGTTGATACCACAAAAATTCCTTTTTTACAGGCATTAACCGCTATTATTGGCCCAAATGGCTGTGGTAAATCGAACGTGATTGATGCCGTGCGCTGGGTACTGGGCGAAAGCTCGGCTAAAAACCTGCGCGGCGATTCGATGAGCGATGTGATTTTTAACGGCTCAAGCGCGCGCAAGCCTGTCTCTATGGCGGGTGTTGAACTCATTTTTGAAAACAAAGACGGTCGCCTCGCGGGTCAATATGCCAGTTATGAAGAAATTGCCGTTAAGCGCCAAGTCAGCCGCGATGGCGAGTCTTGGTATTTTCTCAATGGTCAAAAGTGTCGCCGTAAAGACATTACCGATTTATTTATGGGCACAGGCCTTGGCCCCCGTAGTTATGCGATTATTGAACAAGGCACGATTTCACGACTGATCGAATCAAAACCGCAAGATTTACGTACTTTTATTGAGGAAGCCGCAGGGATTTCTCGGTACAAAGAGCGTCGCCGCGAAACTGAAAATCGTATCCGCCATACCCGTGAAAACCTCGAACGCTTGGGAGATATTCGCAGTGAGCTAGGTAAGCAGCTTGATAAGTTGGCGCAACAAGCCACGGCCGCCAAACAATACCGCGAGCTGAAACAGGCCGAGCGCAAGACCCATGCTGAACTCCTCGTGATGCGTTATCAAGAGCTGCAAGCGCAAATGATGGGCTTATCTGAGCAGATAAGTAGCATCGAAGTACAGCAAGCTGCGGCGCAGTCATTGGCGCAAACCGATGAGTTGCAAACAACTGAGCTACAAGTACAACTCGCGCAATTGGCAGAGCAAGAGCAGCGCGCGGTTGAAGCCTATTATCTGACCGGCACTGACATCGCCAAGTTAGAGCAACAATTACAAAATCAACAGCAGCGCGATGCCCAGCTTGAAACCCAATTAAGCCAAGTGAAAAACCAAATCCTACAAAATACTGACAAGCTCAACGGCTATAAAGCGAGTCTTAGTGGGTTAGAGTTTGAACTTGCTACGCTTGGGCCGCAGCATGATGAACAGCAAGAAATTATCGACGAGCTGCAATCCCAATGGGACATGAGTCTAGAGCGTAGCCAGCAACAAGCCGAGGCCGCGTGTCAACAGGCGGCTGAGGTTGCACAAAACAAGTTGCAGCTTGAGCTGCGCCGCAGTCAGTTAGCGCATCAGCAGCAATTATTGCAGCAAAAACAGCAACAAAGCAGTGAACAACGAGCGCAACTGTCTGCCTTAGTCGATAATGATTTATCCTCGAGTATCGCACCGCTTAAACAAGAGGTTGACCGGCTCGACAATGTGCTCGCACTGCAAGTTGAGGTTAACCAGCAACAAGAAGCCTTGGTAAGCGCAAGTACGCAAGCCTTAGATGAAGCCCGCCACAGCGCCGAGCAAGTTCAGCAGCAATTAACCGCGACTAAAGCACGCCATGAGCTGGTTGAGCAGTGGTTAGCAAAGCAGGAGCAACAAAGCGATAAGCCGCAGTTATGGCAAAGTTTAACTGTTGATAATGGTTGGGAAACTGCCGCCGAATTGGCCTTGAATGGGTTGTTGACCTTGCCTGTTGGCGTTGCTGAAACCGAAATAGGTTTTCAGGCGTTGGGGTTGCAATCAACCAAAAGTGAGTTTCTGCAGGCTAAGGTCAATCTAGCGCCTTGGTTAACCGGTCTTAAGTGGGTAACAGATATTCATGTGGCTAAGCAACTGCTACCCAAGCTAAAAGTCGATGAACGGATTGTCACTGCCGATGGTTATCTACTGGGGCAAGGCTTTTTAATCAGTAAGATAGAGGGCGGACAGTCACTGGTGCAGCTCAGTAAAGAGCAAACTCAGTTAGCGCAAAATATCCTCGATTTACAACAAAGTTTGCATGAACAGCAAGCTGTGATGACAGAACTTGCGGCAATGTTGCAGCAGCAAAGGCAACAATTGACCGACGGCACGCAAAAACGTCATCAATTACAGTTAGACAAAGCCACTAAGTCGATGCAGCTCAGCGGCTTAACTGAGCAATTAACCGCTCGAGCAGAACAGTTAAGCAAACTCGAGGTTATGTTAAGCCGTAGCGTGGCAGAAGTTGAGGGTTTGTCTGCACATTTAGAACTATTAACCGAACAAGAGGTCGAACTCGATGAGGCCCTGCAGACGAGTATCAATATTCAGCAACAGCTCAGCCAAGACTCACAAGCCGATAGTGCGCGCCATCAAACATTAAAAACACGCATGACTGAGGTTGAGCGTCAGCTATCGACGCTAGCCGTAAGTCTGCAAACCGTAACTATGCGCATTGCGGTGAGTACGGAACAAATTGAATTACAACAAGTACGCGTTAATGAGTTGATCCACGCCCGCGAAGCACTATTAGCCGAACTGGCTCAAATTGCTCAGTTGAACGGTGTGCAAAATAGTGTGCAACTGACGGAGCAATTAGCACAGTTACTCAAACAACAGCATCAACAGCAACAGGGATTAAAAGACGTAAGACAACAACAAAGTTCTCTTACTGATGCATTAAATAGTATAGGAATAAAGCAAAAACAAGAACTTGGTAAGCTTGAGGGCTTGACTCAAAAGCTCAGCACGTTAAAGTTACGTCGTGAAGGCATAAAAGGTCAGGCCAATAGCCAGCTTGAAGCTTTGCAAGAACAGCAAATTGTATTGTCTGAAATTATTGAAAACCTGCTGGGTGAGGCTAACCCAGACCTGTGGCAGCGTGATTTAGATCAAATTCGGCAAAAAATTATTCACTTAGGTGCCATTAACCTTGCGGCGATCGAAGAATTTGAACAGCAAAGTGAGCGAAAATCCTATCTTGATCATCAAGATGACGATTTAAATAAAGGGCTTGCTACGCTAGAAGAAGCGATTCGCAAGATAGACAAAGAAACCCGAAGCCGTTTTAAAACGACATTCGATTCAGTCAACGAAGATCTCGGACGCTTGTTCCCTAAAGTATTTGGTGGTGGTCGGGCATATTTAGCTTTAACCGATGATGATTTACTGGAAACTGGCGTCACCATCATGGCGCAGCCACCGGGTAAGAAGAACAGTACAATCCATCTTCTTTCGGGTGGAGAAAAAGCCTTAACCGCTTTATCATTGGTATTTGCTATTTTTAGGCTGAATCCTGCTCCCTTCTGTATGTTAGATGAAGTGGATGCGCCTTTAGACGATGCCAACGTAGAACGTTTCTGTCGATTACTGAAAGAAATGTCACAAAGCGTACAATTTATATATATCAGCCATAACAAAATAACCATGGAGATGGCTGACCAACTCATAGGCGTGACTATGCACGAGCCAGGTGTATCTCGTATAGTCGCGGTAGACATAGAGCAAGCGGTGGCAATGGCTGACGCTGGATAACTAGAAGAAAAACAGGGTAACCAATGGAAGATTTGCAACTGGTATTATTCGTTTTAGGCGCCATCGCCATAGTTGCTGTGCTGGTGCATGGATTTTGGTCTATCAGGAAACAACAGCCTAAATCATTGAAAGATAGCCCCATGAGCAATTTTTATAAAAAGCAGTCAGAATCAGGTGAACCACAGCCTAAGCGAATCGATTCTGAAGGATTTGATGCCGATGGGATAGGCTCGGTGCGAGTTCGCAAGGCGGGTGAGTTATCGCCTAATAATGAGGTTCCCGCAGCAAACCCCTATTTAAAACAGGATGTAAAACTAGAGCCTAAGCCCGAATTTAAATCGCCAGAAGTAAAATTTGCAGAGCTTAAACCTGCAGGATTTAAAGCAGAATTAACAACGCAAGCGATACACGAGCCTATGCAAGCTCCGAGCGATTTTAGCTTGCAGTCTCCGGTGGCAAAAGAACAGCACCGTGGTCCAAAAGTGTCGCGACAAGAGCCTGTTGTTAACACGCAAGCGCCGTTAATGGGTCAATCCCATGCTGCCATTGTGGCGCAAAAGGCGGCAGAACAAGAATATGCCAAGCGCACAACTCCGCAGCAAACGGCTCTATTTGATGAGTCCGATGATAAAGATACGATTCAAGAACCTGCTGTTCAAGAAACTGTTGTTCAAGAACCTGCGGTAGTTAAGCCGGTTGCTGAAGAGAGTTTAGGCGAGCCACGTGACGTATTAGTTTTGCATGTTGTTGCAAAAGATGGCCTACAACTAAACGGCGCTGAATTATTGCCATGTTTCTTAACCTTAAATTTTAAATATGGCGATATGAATATTTTCCACCGCCATGTGGATAACGCAGGTAACGGTGAAGTCTTATTCTCGATCGCGAACATGTTAAAGCCGGGCGTGTTCGATCCCGATAACATGGAGCAGTTTACTACTCAAGGTGTGGTATTTTTCATGACTTTACCTTGTTATGGTGACGCTCTAATGAATTTTTCTATTATGCTTAATTCTGCCCGTCAACTTGCAGATGATATTGATGCGGTTGTGCTGGACGGCCAGCGTTTACCTTGGGGTGAGTTTACAAAGCAAGACTACTTACACCGTATTCGCGCTAACGCCTAAAACGACATTAATGTATAAATGAGGCCGCAATCGCGGCCTCATTTGTTGCAGTCTACTTTTGTGATTTAAAAATCTGGATAAACCTATGCAAGACATTCAACTCGATAAACTCCTTTCTGACACAGTAACCGCTGAAAATGCGCCGCAGGTGATGCAGGCCCTTAGCCAATCACTGAACGAGCACAATATTCGTTACTATGTGGATGATGCCCCAAGCATCACAGATTCTGAGTACGATAGGTTGATGCAGCGTTTACTGGAATTAGAGGCGCTATATCCGCATTTTATTTCTGCTGATTCACCGACTCAAAGAGTGGGCGGGATGGCGCTGGCAAAGTTTGCTCAGATAACCCATCTCAAACCTATGTTGAGCTTAGATAACGCTTTCGATGAAGCCGATTTCAGTGCATTCCATAAACGTGTTACTGATAAAGTCGGTGATGTGAGTTTTTGCTGTGAGCCAAAATTAGATGGTCTTGCCGTGAGTATCTTGTACCGCAATGGGGTGCTTGAGCGAGCGGCGACCCGCGGCGATGGTAGCGTCGGTGAAGATATTACCGAAAATGTCAAAACTATCAAATCAATACCGCTTAAATTGCGTGGTCAAGATTATCCTGAACTGGTTGAAGTGCGCGGCGAAGCTTTTATGCCTAAAGCAGCCTTTGAGGCACTCAACGAGAGGGCGCGGGCTAAAAATGAGAAGCTGTTTGTTAACCCGCGCAATGCGGCGGCAGGAAGCTTACGTCAGCTTGATAGTAAAATTACCGCGGCGCGCTCTTTGGCTTTTTATGCTTATGCCTTGGGCGTCGTTGAGCCAAGTTCTCATCGACTAGGCCAAACCCATTTCGAGCAATTACAGCAGCTTAAATCTTGGGGTTTACCAGTAAGTAGTGAAGTAAAGGTTTGCGATGAGTTAAGCCAAGTTTATGACTACTATAAAGATATTTTAACTCGCCGCAGTGATTTAGCCTTTGAAATCGACGGTGTGGTGATGAAGGTTAATGATATTGCCCAGCAGCAAACGTTAGGGTTTGTGGCAAAATCTCCACGTTGGGCAATAGCTTACAAATTCCCTGCGCAAGAAGAAATGACCGTACTTGAAGGGGTTGATTTTCAAGTGGGGCGTACGGGCGCCGTTACGCCAGTCGCACGTTTAAAGCCGGTGTTTGTGGGTGGCGTAACAGTATCAAACGCCACATTACACAATGCCGATGAAATTGCTCGTTTAGGTATTAAAGTCGGCGATACCGTCATTATTCGCCGCGCCGGTGATGTGATCCCGCAAATTGTTGCCATAGTGCCAGAAAGACGTCCTGAAACGGCGACTGACATTGTATTTCCGCATAATTGCCCTGTGTGTGGCAGTTTAGTCGAGCGTCTTGAAGGTGAGGCTGTGGCTCGCTGTAGCGGTGGATTATTCTGCGAGGCGCAGCGTAAAGAAGCGATCAAGCATTTTGCCTCGCGTAAGGCACTCGATATTGATGGCATGGGCGATAAGGTTGTCGAGCAACTGATTGATAAAGAGTTAGTTCAAAGTCCGGCCGATCTATTCAAACTCACAGCTTCTATGATGACGATGCTTGACCGCATGGGGATGAAATCGGCAACCAATTTGGCCGCTGCAATTGAAGCGGCCAAAACGACTACGCTTGCGCGTTTTTTGTATGCTTTAGGTATTCGCGAAGTTGGCGAAGCAACGGCGGCAAACCTTGCCGCGCATTTTGCCAGTTTAGATGCGCTGCGCGCGGCCACCGTTGAGCAGTTAACTGCAGTAGAAGACGTTGGTACTGTTGTCGCCCAACATGTGGCCCACTTTTTTGCCCAGCCCCATAATCTTGAAGTTATCGATGCCTTAGTTGCCGCTGGTGTGCATTGGCCCGCCATAGAAGCGCCAAGTACAGAGGCACAGCCGCTTAAAGGCCAAACATGGGTGTTAACGGGTACCTTAAATCAGCTCAATCGTAATGACGCTAAAGCACAACTGCAGGCACTGGGGGCGAAAGTCGCTGGCAGTGTCTCAAAAAATACTGATTGCTTAGTTGCGGGTGAGGCTGCGGGTTCAAAGCTTGCTAAAGCACAAGAACTCGGGGTGAAAGTGATTGATGAAGAGGGTCTTTTAGCTCTTTTTGCCGCTAATGCTGGATAGTTGTGAGCGGAAAGGTCGTTTGGCTGAGCATTTTTATGGGTGAAACTTTATTAACTGTTAGGTATTAAAATAGTGCTTTGTTTTAAAGCACTCTTTTCAAAAAACTCTTTTAAAAAACTATTTTTAGCCGTTTGAAATGTATAAAACACGGCCAATTTTATGGCGTACACGATTGAATTTGCTGCGGTTGCCACCATTATGATTAACATGTATATGCTGTTTTTTGCTCATTGGAAATCAATTTGAATTTTAGTCACATCACTTGGCTCGATGACAAAGGGCATATTAAACCGCCGATATTTCTCTATATTCTATTGGCTTACCTTGCTCGCGGTTGGTGCATTTTTATTGCATCGCTGACTCAAATGAGTGACCGCTCTGGGTTGGTAAGGATTTTTTATCCCGAAAAATCAGATTTTTTACTGGCACTGGCAGCAGGGCTGGGCGCCGTATTGATTTATCTGGTGGTGATTGCTGAGCGTCGCCGTTCGCCCTATTGGTTAATACCGGTTTTTGTGCATTTGAAGTGGGGATTATGGTTATTATTAGTGCTTGATGCTGTCTTGCTCGGACAAAGATTACTTCACAGTCAGTTTTTGTTTCATTGGAGCTTAGCTTTAGATGCTTTGATGCTGTTCTGGTCCAGCATATACCTACTCAAATCGAAACGACTGAGTTATTACCTTAATGATTGGACTAAAGAAGATAAAACCAAACTTTAACAGTCATTCACTAAGCTGTTGTTATGCTTGTGTTTAAGTCGTTTTTACGTGATGCGTTATATATCTTACCCTCTATTCAATCTGCATTATGCTTTTATTTGGCGGTTCAATTTTTTTAAATAATCTATAGTTATATGTACTTAGCTTAAATGTGCAGGCTCGATTAATTGATGATGTCATCAGTTACTCGATAACATCACATTTGGAAGGAGTCATATTGCGTGGCAAAAGTACCGCAAAAAAAGTTATTACTATCAGAACTTCAGCTTGGCATGACAGTTAAGTTGCCTTTGTCGTGGACTAATCACCCCTTTTTATTTAATCGAGTAGAGGTTAATAGTGACGCTCAAATCGAGATGATCCGTGGGTTAGGTGTGACTTACGTTTTTTTATTGTCTGAATTGAATACCAAACCGAATATTGCTAAAGCTGATACCGAAGATGAGATAGAAATCGAACCTGAGCGGGATCTCAAGGCTGATACCCGTAAGGCGATACGCTTAAGTCAGAAGCGTTTTTTAATGAGTGTGAATAATTGCCGAGATGTTTACGGTAAAGTCGTCAGCGATCCCGAAGGGGCTTATCGATTATCGGCCGTACTAGCACAAGACTTATTAAGTCATTTACAGGAAGTCGACACACCTTTTCTTACCTTAGTGGGGATGGATGAAAAAGAGGTGAGCGTGACCCAGCACGGGGTGTCAGTGGCAGTATTGGCGATGATGATTGGCCACGCCCTTGATTTAGCACCTAAAGAATTAGGTGATATTGCCCTCGGTAGCTTATTTCACGATATTGGTAAACTCAAAATTCCAGAGGCTATCCGCCGCAAGCATGGCGCTTTAACACCACAAGAAACCAATTTCATACAAATGCACCCTAATTTCGGCTTTGATATGCTTAATCGTTGCGGACTGTTCCCTAAAGAAGTGCTTAATATCGTATTACACCACCATGAGTTTGTGGATGGCTCGGGTTTTCCTGATGGTTTAACTGGCAATAAGATCCCGATCACCACTCAAATTGTGAGCTTAGCGAATGATTACGATCAGCAGCTTAGTGGTCAACAGATAATGTCTCCCCAAATTGCTTTAGGTTTTCTGTTTAAAAATCATGCCAGTAAACATGCAGAATCCTTAATTTCAGTATTAGTTAAAATACTAGGCATTTATCCACCAGGCACCATAGTCAAATTGTCTGATGGTTATATTGCAAAAGTGATTATGACGACAAAAGAGGTCAGTCAACCGCAAGTGTGGGCTTGCAAAGAAGATGGAAGTGATGCCACGCTGCGTTTTTTGATCCACGAAGGTGTAACCATTCAACAGGCAATTAAAGCAGAAGAGCTAACCGAAGGGGCTATTCGGAGCTTGCAAGTCGATAAAGGCATTAGTTTTTATTTTAGTTCGCTTCAAACTTGAACCTTATGCACTAAATTCCGTATTCTATCCTTTGATTTTTGGCTTTCATAGGATGAATAGGGTGAATGTAACAGCAAAAAACGGTGCGCTAGCACAAAGTGTAGCCTTAGTCGGTTGTGGTTGGTTTGGCTTTGCCTTAGCAAAACAGCTGGTCCATGAGGGTTACAGAGTGACAGGTTGTAAGCGCAGTGTGGATGAACTTTCAGAATTAACTACAGCAGGGATTGAAGCTTATCCGCTGGAATTAGGTAGCGATGCACTAAGTGCGCCCGATGCTAAAGCGTTAGCGGGGCTATTTCAGACCGATTATTTAGTCGTGAACATTCCGCCTCGATTAAAGCGTGGTAACGCCGCTTATGTTGAAGAATTACAACAACTCATCGCATTAACCCAAGGTTGGCAATATCAACGGATTGTGTTTATTAGCACTACGGGTGTGTATCCTGCTCAAGATAAGCTAATGACCGAAGCAGATGCCGTAGCAGAATCGAGTGATAGTCAAATCCTGCTCGATGCAGAAGCCTTATTCCAAGCTCAAACCAATGCCTGTATTGTCCGTTTTGCTGGTCTTGTTGGTCCAAAGCGCCACCCTGGCCGTTTTCTGGCGGGCAAAACCGACGTGAGTGGTGCTAATATTTCAGTGAATTTAGTTCACCTTGATGATTGTGTTCGCGCAGTGAGTACGATTATCGCCGCCACGCGTTCGGGGTTATCTGTCGCGCCGATTTATAATCTGTGTGCGCCTTTGCACCCTAAAAAATCTGAGTTTTATGAAGCCGCCGCACAGTCTTTAGGCTTAGTTGCGCCCGAATTTAATCAACAATCTATGCCAAGTAAAGTCATTCAAGCTGACGCAATTGTCACAGATTTGGGCTTTCGTTATCAGTATGCTTCGCCATTGGATATGCTTGCAGCATGCTAAAAAGGTTAATTATTGTTAAAGGTAAAAGTCGATATTTTTAGATTATCTTTTGGCTTCAAGTTTGACTTAAGCGAAGGCGTAATCCTTATATAAAAAATTACTCATAAAAAGAGACTATCAAATGAATGTGTTTAATCGAGTTCTACCCATGACCGTGTTTGTATGTGGATTAATGCTGACTGCTAGCTTTTCTTTGCAGGCTGCAAGCTTTGAAGAGGGCAAAGACTACGTCACCGTTACGGGTATTACTGAAGTACAACAGCCTGTGCTGCGAGAGTTTTTTTCTTATAATTGCCCTCATTGTTATAAACAAGATCCACTAATGGCATCAACAGTAAAATTATTAGGCAAAGATATCGCTTTTGAACGTACACCCGTTGGCGTGGGGCGTCCTGCGTGGGAATTGAGCCAGTTTGCTTATTATATAGCGCAAAAATTAAAGATGACGAATCAAGTGCATCTGGCTGTTTTTAAGCAAATTCATGAGAAAGGTGAACCGTTTACCACACCTGAACAAGTTAAAGCTTTTTTCATCGCGCAAGGGGCCAAAGTCAATGATGTGGATGCTGCAATGACTTCTGTTGACGCTAAATTTACCCTGATGAATTATGACTCTCAAACTGAACTTTCAGGTATCAAGGGCGTGCCTTCATTACTGGTAAATGGTCGCTATATGTTGACCTCAACAGACCATAGCCCTGAAGAATTGGCCGAGTTAGTTAAATTCTTAGCCACTAAATCATTAAATTAGTTGAAATTTTTTAGATTTATTCAACTAATACCATAATTGAACGTGAGGATAAACCTGTTTTAGCCTCGAGTGAATAACCCAACCTAAGTTGGGTTATTTTTATGTTGGGGTTTATCTTAAATCTCTTGCGTCAACATGATGAAAGATAATAACCAATACCACGTTTGTTGATGCATAGAATCGCATCTACAGCAGCAGTTAACCCTTCATTAAAACTTCAAACCATAACGCATTACAGATGACTATTTCTCTATTGGTTTTACTCTTTTTGCGAGTTTGGACAATATCTTATTGCCCCTCTTCAGTCACCTTAGCGCCTAACTTGGCGTAAATATCCTGAAATTCCCCCGTTCCTTGTTCGACATTGGTCTAACCTGTTGAAATATTTGAAGCTGTATCTAAATGTAAAATCATTGTTAACTCTTTGATTTTAAGTTTTTATTCAACTTCTCCGTCGTGAGCTTAGTCGCAAATTAGACTAAGGTCTTGATTGTGGTCACTCCAGCTGTTGCTAGATTAAACATGACTTAAAATTAAAACAGCACAGGGGAGTCACTATGGGTTTTGAAAACAATGACAAGGCTAAAGGCTACTGGCGCGAGAATATACGTCTCGTGTTGTTCCTATTGGCTATTTGGGCCGTCGTCTCTTTTGGATGCGGCATTTTATTGGTTGATGTACTCAATGAAGTCCATTTTATGGGATTCAAATTAGGTTTCTGGTTTGCACAGCAGGGATCTATGTATGTATTCGTTGCGCTTATTTTTGTCTATGCGGCAAAAGCCAACGCCTTAGATAAAAAATATAACGTACAAGAAGACTAAGGAGCTTTTAAATGGATGTTCAAACACTCACATATATTATTGTAGGGCTCTCGTTTGCGCTCTACATTGGTATCGCGATATGGACCCGAGCGGGTTCGACTAAAGAGTTCTATGTTGCTGGCGGTGGTGTTCACCCTGTTGTGAACGGCATGGCAACGGCGGCAGACTGGATGTCGGCGGCATCATTTATTTCGCTAGCGGGTATTGTGTCGTTTACAGGTTATGACGGCAGCGTGTATTTAATGGGATGGACCGGTGGTTACGTCTTGTTGGCCCTGTGTATGGCACCATATTTACGTAAGTTCGGTAAGTTTACGGTACCTGATTTTGTCGGTGAGCGTTATTACTCACAGGCGGCGCGTACGGTTGCGGTTATCTGCGCTATCTTCATTTGCTTTACTTATATTGCGGGGCAAATGCGCGGTGTGGGTGTGGTGTTCTCGCGCTTTTTAGAAGTCGACGTTGACACTGGTGTGTATATTGGTATGGCGGTGGTTTTTTTCTACGCTGTACTTGGTGGTATGAAGGGTATTACTTACACTCAGGTTGCCCAATATTGCGTTCTGATTTTTGCCTTTATGGTACCTGCGATTTTCCTTTCAGTGATGATGACAGGCCACGTTGTGCCGCAAATCGGTTTTGGTGCAGAGCTGCTAGATGCTGCAGGTAATAATAGTGGCGTATACCTTTTAGAGAAACTCAATAATGTTTCCACTGAATTAGGATTTGCGCCTTATACCGATGGTTCTAAGAGCATGATTGATGTGTTCTGTATCACAGGGGCATTGATGGTCGGTACTGCAGGCTTACCGCATGTTATCGTGCGTTTCTTTACTGTGCCTAAAGTAAAAGATGCACGTATTTCAGCAGGTTGGGCCTTAGTGTTTATTTCTATTATGTACACGACTGTACCAGCTTTAGCGGCTTTCTCCCGTGTGAATATGATTGAAACCATTAATGGTCCAGATGCTAAAGGTGTGGCTTATGAGTCTGCGCCAAATTGGATCAAAAGCTGGGAGAAAACCGGTTTAATCAAGTGGGATGATAAAAATGGCGACGGTAAGATTTACTACTCGTCAGGCAAGATTGAAGATCCTGCTAGCAAAAACGAGATGAAGATTGATAACGACATTATCGTATTAGCTACACCAGAAATCGCTAACTTACCTGCGTGGGTTATCGCATTGGTGGCTGCGGGTGGCTTGGCGGCTGCACTATCGACATCGGCAGGTTTGTTATTGGTGATTTCAACGTCGGTTTCACACGATTTGTTGAAGAAAAACCTAATGCCAAATATCTCTGATAAGAAAGAGCTGATGTTTGCTCGTGTGGCAGCGGGTGTCGGTATTGTGATTGCGGGATACTTTGGCGTGAATCCGCCAGGATTTGTGGCTGCAGTGGTAGCGTTCGCCTTCGGCTTGGCGGCATCGTCACTGTTTCCTGCGATTATTATGGGGATTTTCTCTAAGACAATGAACAAAGAAGGCGCTATTGCTGGTATGTTGACGGGTTTACTGTTTACTGCGGGTTATATCATCTACTTCAAGTTTGTTGACCCAACGGGTAACGTCGCGGCTAACTGGTTCCTCGGTATTTCGCCTGAAGGAATTGGTATGGTAGGCATGCTCATCAACTTTGGTGTGGCTGCATTAGTGAGCCGAGTGACAGCTGCAACGCCATTACATGTTCAAGAAATGGTTGAATCGATTCGTTTCCCTAAAGGTTCAGGTGAAGCCAGTGATCATTAATCTGATGATGTAATGATGAGTTTCATTATAAGAGAGCGCTCCGGCGCTCTTTTTTATGACTTTTGGCCGGGCTGTTGTAAGCCTTTAGTCTAGGTACTGCCGCGTTTTTGATGAATCAATTAAATTAACCCTGTGCTGACTTTAGTCGAATGTAGCATAGTGATAATGCAGGTTATAGTGGTTATATAAGGGTAAAAATTCTGCTTAAAAATAAGGTGTGGTCATGAATGCCAGCGAGTTACAACCCGTCGTTCAATTTCTACAAGGGTTAGTGCCATTCGACACTCTAGCCGAAGATGCGCTGCTGCGCTGCGCTAAGGCGGTGACGGTTGGCTATTACAGTAAGGCTTCTGGCTATGTCACCTTTAATATCAATACCCCTAAACTGTATATAGTGCGCAGTGGCGCTTTTGAAGTGCGCGATCCCGATGGTGTACTGCTAGATAGAGCCGGCGAAGGGGAGTTTTTTGGTTTTTCCACTTTGTTATCGGGGGAGAAAGTGGTTAATAAGGTTGCTATTTTAGAAGATAGCTTGGTCTATCATCTACCTCAAACCTTGTTCGATAAACTCAGAAGTGAGAGCCGCGATTTCGATAAGTTTTTTACTCGCGCGTTTGCTAAACGCCTGCGCCATGAGGGACGCTTTAAGGCAAAAGATTTGACCACAACCAGTCGAGTCAGCACGTTAATGTCATCGACGCCGATTATCATTGATGCCCATGCTAGTGTCACGCAGGCTGCGCTGTTAATGCGCAATAGCCGAGTGTCATCTTTATTGGTGACGGACAATCACAAATTAGTCGGTATTTTAACCGATAAGGATTTACGTAATCGGGTATTAGCAGTTGGGCTTGATGGTCGTGTTGCTGTGCACCAAGCGATGACGGTTTCACCGATTTCTATTTCATCGAATGCGTTGATTTTTGAAGCTATGTTGCTGATGAGTGAGCATAACATTCATCATTTACCGATTATCGATCAAGATAAAACTCTCGGCATGGTGACCAGTACCGATATTTTACGCGGGCAGGGCTCACAGCCACTGTTGTTAATTGGTGAAATTGAACGTCAGCAAGATCTGGCCAGTTTAATCAATGTGAGTAGGCAAATTTCGCTGTTGTTGCAAAACTTGATCAGTGCCGATGCCAGAGCCGAAGAAATTGGCCGAGTATTAACCTCCGTTACCGATGCGCTGACGCGGCGCTTAATCGTGCTTAATCAACAATTGCTCGGCGAGCCACCGATGGCCTTTTGTTGGTTGGCGTTTGGCTCGCAGGGGCGCCAAGATCAGGCGGCGTGCTCGGATCAAGATAATGGCCTTTTAGTCGCTGAAGAAATGGACGATTTTGCCAAAGGTTATTTCGATGCCTTAACTCATGCGGTGTGCGCTGGGCTTGACCAATGCGGTTATGATTTTTGCCCCGGCAACATTATGGCGCAAAACCCACAGTGGCGAATGTCGCTTAAACAGTGGCAACAGGTATTTGAAAAATGGGTCATAACGCCTGAGCCTAAGGCGTTAATGCACGCCAGCATCTTCTTTGACATGCGCTCGGTGTACGGTCCACAAACCTTATTTGATGCGCTGCAGGATAAAGTCTTAGCTCAAACCCGCGATAATGATATTTTCCTCGCGGGCATGACAGGTAATTCGCTGGTGGAGTCGCCACCGCTCGGCTTTTTCCGCAAATTTGTGCTTGAACGGGATGGTAGCGAAGTTAAAGGCATAGATTTGAAGCATAAGGGCAATGCTTTAATCAATGATATCGCCCGTGTTTATGCTTTGTCTGCTGGGATCAAAGAGGTGAATACCGCTAAACGTATTCGTGCTTTGATGGAGGCAAATATCCTTAATCGTAAAGATGCACTTAATCTGGCCGATGCTCACGAGTTTATTGCTCATATGCGGTTATCAAATCAAGGTTACCAACATAACCAAGGGCTAAAGGTGAGTAATTACTTATTGCCCGCACACTTGTCATCGCTGGTTCGTCATCAGTTACGAGATGCCTTTAAGGTGGTGCATGAGGCGCAGGCTGGGATGAAAATGAAATTTATGCGCAGTTTTTAATATGAACACACTGCTGCTTAAAACTCAGCTCAATTGGCGGACATTACGATGCCAACATCAGTTATTTAAGGGGTATTACCAATCGCTATTACCACTGCTAGCTATGCCGTTATCCGAAGCACCTTTGATGGCGATGGATTTGGAGATGACAGGGCTTAATCCGCAGCAAGATCAAATACTCAGTATTGGACTTGTGCCGATTGAGCGCGGTGAAATACCTTTGGCGCGTGCGGAACAAAAGCTAGTGCAAATTCGCGGTAGTGTCGGCCAAAGTGCGGCCATACACGGTATTCTCGATAATCATCTCGTACAGGCTGTGACGATTGAAGAGGCAATGACGTGGTTTATCAATCAAACCTATGGCCGCGTGTTAGTAGCGCACCATGCTCCCTTAGATTGCCGTTTTCTGCAGCAGGATTTATTAACCATTTACCATCAAGCCATTGTATTACCCGCTATTGATACATTAATGCTTGAAAAACATCGCTTATTACGGCAGCACAGTGCTATTAAAGAGGGCAGTTTACGTCTTGGTGCTTGCCGTGAACGTTATGGTTTACCCATTTATAGTGCACATAGCGCCCTGACCGATGCTTTAGCTTGTGGTGAATTATTGCTGGCACAAATGGCGGCAATGGGCGGCTGTGCGCAACTTACCGTAGCGGATGTATTACATCAATCTGCTTAACCGCTCCTCGTTTAACATTGCCGTTCATGGCCGAATTAAGTACACGTCTAAATGATTATGTTATAGAAGGCCGTAAACGAAAAAAACCATCTCAATAGATGGCTTTTTTTGGGGTTAGTCAAACATGGCTTATGGCTTACAAAAATAATCTACTGCGCGTTTAACTAACTCTATACCTGTTTTATCACAAGGTGGCAGCTCTGCATCACTGATATTAATCGGTGTCACGCGCTCTCCCCATTGCAGCAGGAGTGCGGCAGAGGTTAGTCCTGCACCAAAGGCGCAAGAAAGTATGGTTTGATTTGGCTTGATAACGCCTTGCTCTAATGCATCACAAATCGCAATTGGAATGGTCGCTGCCGAGGTATTACCATAATTAGCGATGTTAACGAAGGCTTTTTCTTTGGGAATTTTCATCCGACTGACTAACGTATCGATAATACGCTCGTTAGCTTGATGCGGGATCACTAAATCCACTTCATCTTTATCAACGCCACACTTTTCAAGCACTTTTGTGCTCAATTTATTCATTCCGTTAATCGCACGCTTGAAGATTTCTTGGCCATCGAATTCAATAAAAAAGTCCAATGAGTCGGCTGAGAATCTGTCCATCGCCGTGCCAAAGCCCGCTTTCAGAATATCACGACCTTCTGGATCGTTATTCAGCTCATAACCAAGCACACCGCCAGCTACATCTGTCGCTTCAACGACAACAGCGCCTGCGCCATCACCGAATAACACCGCGGTATCTCGGCGCGACCAATCTAAATAGAAAGAAAGACGCTCGGCACCAATGACCAATACTTTCTTGCTCTGGCCACTCTTTATCTGTGAGCTGGCTAAACCTAAGCCATATAAGAAGCCACTACAAGCCGCATTGATATCAAACGCTGCACAACTGGCGCCAATATTCGCTTGTACAGTCGAGGCTATGTTGGGGATTAACGTATCTGGGCTGGCACTGGCCAGAATGATCATATCGATTTCACTGCCATCGATACCTGCTGCTGCTAGCGCGCGTTGTGCGGCAACAGAAGCAAGTTCAGAGGTGTTAACATGGCTAATATGGCGCTGGCTAATGCCGGTGCGAGATTTGATCCATTCATCGGAGGTTTCGATAAAGGTCGCAAGATCATCATTGGTTAGGGTGGCTGGTGGAACACATTTGCCCCAACCTGTGATAGTGGCGTACTGCATGGTGGTTTCTCTCAAATAAAAAAGGCAGAACCTGGGTGCTGCCTTGAATCGACAACAAAGCTTATCGGCAAAAGTAATGGTCGTCCGTGAGCTAGACCGCCTGTTTGGCGACGAGTTCTCGAATTGTCATTGCGGCATGCAAAATATGATGGCGCAATAGCGCCGTCGCTTTTTCTGTTTCTCTTAGTTTGCAATAGTTAAGCAATGCCCTGTGCTCATGCTCTGCAGCTGGAATCCCCCCAGCGAGCAATAACTGCAAACGAATGTATCTATCACAATTGGTATTGAGGCTGCGAACAACCTCAAGTGTGTGCGGGCGATTAGCCGCTTGATATAAGCAAGTGTGAAATTGCGTATTCAACTCGCTCCAACTGGCGACGGCATCTTCATGTTTGAAGGCTGACTCCAATTGCTCGAGTACACGTTCTGCGTTTTTTAAATCGGCGTCTTGAAGTAGAGGTATAGCTTTTGCGAGCAGATCGGTTTCGATCATGGCGCGTAATTCAAACAGTTCGGTGACTTGCTCAACGGATAAAACTGTTGCTGTAGCACCTTTATGAGGTTCGAATTTTACCAGTCCTTCAGCTTCAAGCTGTAATAATGCTTCTCTTACCGGAATGCGACTAACATTTAACGCCTCAGCTAAGGCACTTTGTCTGAGTGGTTCCCCTGCGGCTATGTCCCCTGAAAGAATTCTCTCTCTAAGCACTTCAACAACTAATTGGGTGCGGGTTTTGTGAACGATAGGCGTGGTTTTACTCATTATTTCTGTCTATTTCAGGTGTTTTTCATTATTTGCCCAAGATTACCGTTAAAAATGCCACAAATAAAGGGAAATGCTCGATTGAGTGATGCCCCTAACGGATTAACAACGCCCAAATGACGGGGTTTTTGAGGGTTTTCTTCCTATATATGAAGCGTCTTGGTTAGGCATCACCGCTGCTGAAATAACGATAATAATACTAAGCGTGTTATCACCGACTTTGAGTCAATTCTTTAGGGTCTGTTGATCTTTCGAGAGTGATTTTTAGACAGCATGACAAGACGTTATAATTTGCTTCGCCAAAAGTAACCATAACCTCAAGCCATGCCAAGACTTATGCTAACCGATGAACGCTGGGAAAAGCTATTTCATTTAATGAAAAGCACAGGCCGTGTTTATGACAA
>NZ_JBOZPB010000069.1:0-614 GCF_050848685.1 Shewanella sp. MF08487 | reverse complement strand
GCGCTGGGCACTTTAGCCATTGATGCAAGCGGCAACTGGATCTACAACGTCGCGAACGCGGACGTGCAGTATCTGGGCGAAGGCGAAACCAAGGTTGAAACCTTTGTGGTGTTAAGTGCCGATGGCACTGAACACACGGTTACGATCACCATCACCGGTACCAATGATATTCCAGTGATTGCTGGCGATGATGTCGGCGCGGTCACCGAAGATGCAAGCAACCCAACCTTAACCGACAGCGGCGCCTTAACCATTACCGATGCCGATGGCGGCCAAGCGGTATTCCAAGTGGGCAACGGCACGCCCAGTGTTGGCGCGCTGGGCACTTTAGCCATTGATGCAAGCGGCAACTGGATCTACAACGTCGCGAACGCGGACGTGCAGTATCTGGGCGAAGGCGAAACCAAGGTTGAAACCTTTGTGGTGTTAAGTGCCGATGGCACTGAACACACGGTTACGATCACCATCACCGGTACCAATGATATTCCAGTGATTGCTGGCGATGATGTCGGCGCGGTCACCGAAGATGCAAGCAACCCAACCTTAACCGACAGCGGCGCCTTAACCATTACCGATGCCGATGGCGGCCAAGCGGTATTCCAAGTGGGCAACGG
>NZ_JBOZPB010000068.1:0-687 GCF_050848685.1 Shewanella sp. MF08487 | reverse complement strand
AGAAGAAGAAACTAAGATTGAGAACAAAATAAACCGTGAAATAGGTTTGCTGTAGTCCGGATGTCCGGAGTTAGTTTGGGTGTAACAGGAACCCAAACCTAAAAAGTCTGTTTCGGTCGGGGGCGCTTCGCTTGCCTCCCCCTTCCTCCACGCTGCAACAAGGACGAGCTGCAAGCCGTCAAAACTCTAAATATTGGAGTAGAGTCCACTGTTATAGTATGTGGACTTGAAGGTCATCCACTTCCACTTGCAAGTGTCCGTTCAGTCCCTAAAAAGTACCATCAGTGGTACAAAAGTGCAGTATTACTATACGCACTTTGCATTCTAACCTCGGGTACCTGCCAACCCCTAAAGGGGCCGTCAGGTACCCACCGACCAGAATGCCATAGCGTGAAACCGCTTTGAATATTGTAAACAAAAATCAACCTTAGTCGGGGCTGGAAGGACGTTGAAAAGCGGCTTGGCAGGACGAAATATCACGAGGAAAAGCGTCTCGCTTAGAGGCGTATCGCTCCGCTTACATTAGGGTTTCACCCTAATAACCCTATCACAGGGCTCTCAGTGATTCTAAAGTGGGTTTTAGACCTTCGCACAATACAGATTATATTAAAGTCGGGCTCTGCCCGCCCCCTGTCGCTGCGCATTATGACAGGGGCAGCACTTCAACATGAATCTTCGGTACATTGT
>NZ_JBOZPB010000067.1:0-840 GCF_050848685.1 Shewanella sp. MF08487 | reverse complement strand
TAGGGTCTGTTGATCTTTGCTGTACAAATGTTGCTCAGCAATACATCGGCAGCCACATTAACATAAACGCCAGTGACACCATACTGGCGTAATTTCTTGCTAGCTTGTCATATCTTGTTGATATTGCTCGATAGTGTTTAATTCTTCCAAAAGCATTCTCCACTAAATGTCGATACCGATATAAGCACCAATCGACTTTTTCTTGAGGTGTATTCTTATAGCGGCGCTTTGGAATAACAGATTTCCCGCCTTTAGTTGCGATAAGTTCACGAAAAGCATCGCTGTCATAACCTTTATCTGCAATGACGGTATCAACCTGCTTCAGGTGTTCAATTAAGCTGGGGGCGTGTGTAATATCGTGTTTTTGACCTTCTGATAATTCGAAATAAATCGGTAATCCTCCGCTGTCGACGGCTAAGTGAATTTTGGTTGAATTACCGCCTCGACTTTTACCAATACTCTCATTACTTAGCGTCGCTGCACCTGCACTGTGCTGGTGAGCCCGCACTATCGAGCCATCAATAAAGACCCATTCCATATCAGCAAGGTTGGCTAAAGCCTTGAATAAATGTGCTAGAACGCCTTTCTTAGACCATAAATGAAACCGTCTAAAGACCGTGCTCCAATGACCAAACTCTTTAGGTAAGTCTCGCCAAGGGATACCTGTTCTTAGGCGGTAAAGAATACCTTCGAATGTTTGTCTATGTTCAGGTTTGTCATAAACACGGCCTGTGCTTTTCATTAAATGAAATAGCTTTTCCCAGCGTTCATCGGTTAGCATAAGTCTTGGCATGGCTTGAGGTTATGGTTACTTTTGGCGAAGCAAATTATAACGTCTTG
>NZ_JBOZPB010000066.1:0-868 GCF_050848685.1 Shewanella sp. MF08487 | reverse complement strand
AATATTCAAGACACTTAATAAAGTGTTTGAGAACTCATGTTCAATGCTTTCGCATTAAACGTTTTGTAATTAATTACATGACAGACTCATGCAATTAAATACTATCAGCTTTCCAAATTGTTAAAGAGCGGGCTTAAAAAAGCCAAAGATAATTTTTTAGTTTATCTTTGGCATCTCTATCCATAATGCATTGTACTTGTTTTCGGTATAAACCAGTCAAAACAAGCAGTAAATGGTGGAGCTATGCGGGATCGAACCGCAGACCTCCTGCGTGCAAGGCAGGCGCTCTCCCAGCTGAGCTATAGCCCCATTTACATGCAGTGCGAGTAAGTAAGATGTTCCAAACCTCTAAAAGGATTGGTTTGCCAATCATTTCTTATCAAGGCGGACAGTGGCGACGTTTAGTTCACTAAACGAGTCACTTTCCAACACTGAGAAGGAAGGATTGGTGGGTCAGAGTGGACTTGAACCACCGACCTCACCCTTATCAGGGGTGCGCTCTAACCAGCTGAGCTACAGACCCATCTTATTGATAAATCTACAACTATCCAGAACCACCGACCTCACCCTACTCTTTATGAGGGGATTGGGGTGCTAACCAGCTGAGCTACAGACCCATCTTTGATAAACCTATTTAACTAGGTCCATCTTTTACTCTTTCTTCTATCAAGCAAATCTGTGTGAACACTCAAAAGGTACACGGATGTACCGAATGTCGAAAATGCAGGAGCATTTTTCGACCAAACATTAAGTTAGTCGTATAGGTAAGGAGGTGATCCAGCCCCAGGTTCCCCTAGGGCTACCTTGTTACGACTTCACCCCAGTCATGAACCACAAAGTGGTGAGCGCCCCCCCGAAGGTTAAGCTA
>NZ_JBOZPB010000065.1:0-889 GCF_050848685.1 Shewanella sp. MF08487 | reverse complement strand
CTGAAGGATCCCCTCATAAATCAGCCATAGCATAGCCATATTTGAGCAACTGATTGGCGAATAATACCCAGGCCGCCAGCAATTCTTTCTCCGTGATTTGATAATCAGGCCGCCTGAGTACCTCCAATCCCAAGCGAATCGTTGAGAGTACCGTTCGATGCCCAATGGTATTGGCCTGAAAATGCTTATCCCAGCCCTGTTGCTGTGCGTGTAAACCAACTAGCCACAACAGGCATTGAACCATCAACGCTATCAGTAGGATGATGTCGAATCGCTCTGGACTGTTGGTACGACTTTGGCGTAAGCCAAAGCCGTATGCCGGGCTTTTGAGGTCACGAAAGGTTTCCTCTATTTGCATACGTTTGGCGTACAGGTTTACCAGCTGCTTTGGGCTCCGAGATTCTGGTGGTAAATTGCTGGCTAACACCCAAGGCTCTTTCGCCGATGTTGAGTACGTTTTTGCCGATGGATGGTGGCAATTAGTCCTCGTTGAACGCTGATTTGTACGCCCCTTAGGTTTGCTACGATAAAGCGTGAGATGGCAATTGATAGGGTTAGTTTTGGTCAAGGTCTTACAACCCAGGCTCTTCGCTTGACCGTTGGCCAAGTCATGTGTACTGCGAACTGCACGCCAATTTTCAGCGCCAATATCTGCAAATTGAACTGTACCGCGAATACGGCTTAGCCAAAACCAACCATGCGCCTCAACCTCTTTGTACCAAGGCACTTTGAACCCCGCGTCAGTCACGATGAGAGGGGTAACATGCAAAGGTAAAATCTTGGCTAAGTCCGCTAAAAAACCGTTGTGGGAGGCCTTAGAGCATTGTTCTGATAGGGGATAGGACTTCTCATACAGGGTAATAGAGCGGCCATTGAAGGCTATTGAGGC
>NZ_JBOZPB010000064.1:0-1083 GCF_050848685.1 Shewanella sp. MF08487 | reverse complement strand
TGGGTAAATCAACGGTCAGTAAGTGGGTAACGCAACTTCAGGTTGAACGCAAAGGGCTTGCTCCTAAAGCCTCACCCATGACGCCTGAGCAGATTGAGATTAGGGCACTTAAACGAGAAATTGAGCGTATTAACCTCGAGAAAGAAATCCTAAAAAAGGCTACAGCTCTCTTGATGTCGGACTCGCTGAACAATTCTCGATAATCGAGAAGCTCAATGAGAGCAGTAAATATCCTATTTCAGTGTTATGCCATGCATTTAACGTGAACCGTAGTAGTTACCGTTATTGGGTGAGTCACGAGCATATTGTGACGTCAGAGCAGCGACGTTTAGAATGTGAAATCAAAGCGATACATGCGCAAAGTAACCAGTCCGCGGGTGCGAGAAACATTGCCACTATTGCTTCTGAACGGGGTTTTACACTAAGTCGTTATCGAGCCACTAGGCTAATGAAAAAGCTAGGATTAGTCAGTTGCCAACAACCGAAACATCACTACAAGAAGGCTGGGAAGGAGCACGTCGCTATCCCCAATATACTCGAACGACAATTTGCAGTGATTGAACCAAACACCGTTTGGTGTGGCGATGTCACTTACATTTGGGCGGGTAATCGCTGGTGCTATTTAGCGGTTGTGCTGGACTTATTTTCGAGAAAAGCGGTGGGTTGGGCAATGTCATTTTCACCAGATACTGAGTTAACGGTGAAAGCACTGGAAATGGCATTTGAATCACGGATTAAGCCTAAAAACCTGATATTTCACTCAGACCAAGGCAGCCATTACACTAGCCTTAAATACCGTCAACGGCTGTGGAAATATCAAATCACCCAGAGCATGAGTCGTCGAGGTAACTGCTGGGATAATGCGCCAATGGAGCGATTTTTCAGGAGTTTAAAAACGGAATGGGTGCCAACGCAAGGTTATAAGAGTTTTGTCGAAGCTAAACAAGATGTGACTAATTATATTATTGGCTATTACAGCCAAGTCAGGCCACATCATTATAATGCAGGATTAAGCCCAAATGAATCAGAGCGAAGATTTTGGGAAGATTCTAAAACCGTGGCCAAATTTAGTTGACCACTTCA
>NZ_JBOZPB010000063.1:0-1217 GCF_050848685.1 Shewanella sp. MF08487 | reverse complement strand
CAGGGCGGGATTAAGCTTTGTTAAATCTCTTAACCAAAGAAAATCTCGCGCCTAAAATCGTCATTCCATGCTGCCTTTCTTATCTTGGTTGGTTTACTGGCTTTTAGCGGATGCTGCTCTAAAAGGTTCAGCACGATACGGCGAAATAGCGCCATCTTCTTCGCGTTTTCACGGTCACCTATTCTTGAATTATCTTCCCTAAAGGTGACGTCAAGCACCCAGTGTTGCTGGTTCTCGATGTGCCAGTGCTGACGCACCGCTTTGGCTGCAAGTTCAACATCTAGAGGCAAAGAACTTAAGTAATAATCCGTATTTATGGTTGTAACATCTTTGTGTGTTCGTTGACGTTCAACAGCTATGAGCGACTTCGTTGACGGCCACTTTTTCGCGAGTGTTTGTGGTAGCTTTGCTGGGATTTGAAACGTCGTGCGACGCTCCTTACGGCCATGCCCCTTGCCATCCTCTTCGATACTCAATATGTCGACGCCGTCGTTATCCCAGTGAGGTTGAAACTGCATCTCTATCGCCTGCCTAAGTTGCGGTTGGTTACCTTTGACCTGAACAACATAATCGCCTTTGGCTTTAGTGATTTGTAGAAGCGTTTCTCGCTGGCAGTGAAGTGCATCAAACGTCACAACGGCGTCTTTAATATCTAACATGTGCAACAGCGACTGAACCGTTGCGATTTCGTTGCCTTTGGTCTGTGTATCTTGCTGATACAGCACTATTCCCTGTTCGGTATCAAAGGCCGAAACGAGGTGTAGCGCATTGTTAGCGCCATGTTGATTAACCGCCCCACGCAACGTTTTGCCGTCGATAGCGATCAATGGCTTGGATGAGGCTTCTCTTAAGCGATTTACCCAACTAAAGAGTGTCAAAACCAGTATTTCGGTATCAATGACTTTAATGATCCGAGCAATCGAATGCCTAGTCGGGATCCCATTATCAAAATCTCGATGTTGACGCAGCCAAGATAGGTTCTCTTTGCCGAATTCTTCGATAGCTTGCCAGCCATCACAACCTGAAGCGATAGCGGCTAAAACAAGAAAAATAATATCAACTAAATCATGGTCTAGGTTGATGTGAGAGCGAGGGTCTTCGATGAGTTTCAAGTGTTCAAATAAAGACATGGATTAGGCTCAGTAGAATAACATGTCCGATCAGATCATGCAGATACGAAGAAGTTCCCTACTGTAACAAAGTATGATCCCGCCCTG
>NZ_JBOZPB010000062.1:0-1235 GCF_050848685.1 Shewanella sp. MF08487 | reverse complement strand
TGTACTGGTCAACCCAAACTGGACACTTTTACTTGAGAATTTTCAAACTCTACCGGTGACAGATTGTCATTAGCAGAATGAAGTCGCTCCAAGTTGTAATATTTCATGTAAGCCGTCACATCTTGCTTCATAAACTCCCTTGTTGGTTGATTAACTTTAAAAATCCAATCGTGTTTTAAGCTGCCAAAGAATCGCTCGACAACGGCATTATCCCAACACGCTCCCACATCACCCATGCTGGCTCGGATACCATAGCTCAATAGCAGCCTACCGAATTGCTTACTGGTATATTGCGAGCCTCGGTCACTGTGAAATACCAACCCTCGCGCTGGTTGGCGCAGGTTGTAGGCTTTTATTAATGCCTTGGATATCAAATCTGTGGTCATGCGTTTGTCTATGTGCCATCCCACAATCCGGCGTGAATATAAATCCATCACCACTGCCAAATACATCCAGCCTTCACCCGTCTTTAAATAAGTCACGTCACCCGCCCAGACCTGATTAGCCGATACTGGATTAAAGTTCATATTTAACAGGTTATCAGCCACTGCATCTGAGTGTTTTCGCTGTGTCGTCACCTTGTAAGCGCGTCGTTGGGTTGCTTTGAGTCGAAGGCGGTGCATAATTTTACGAACGAGATAGCGACCAACCTGGTAGCCTTCCTTGCGCAATTTTTTCACCATTTCACGATTCCCTAAGCTGCCTCGACTTTGCTTAAATAGCTGTCGAACAAGGCGATAAAGCTTCAGTGTTTCAAGGCTTATCACGTTTGCAGGGCGTTTATGCCAATCGTAATAGCCTGATTTACTTACACTCATTACTCGACATAACAGTGCTATGGGAAACAGGTGAGATTGCAGTTTGATGAAACGAAATCTTACTTCATTTCTCTCGCAAAGAAGGCGCTGGCCTTTTTTAGAATTTCTTTCTCCATTCGTAATTCTTTGTTTTCTCTACGTAATCGCTTTAGCTCATCACGCTCAGACTCTTCTAAGGTGATACCTTGTTGCAGGGCTTGGTGTTTTTCCTTCCAGTTGTAAAGCAGGCTCGTGCTAACTCCAAGAGACTTTGCCGCATCGGCAACGCTATAACCTTGCTCTAGCACCATCAAGACGGCTTCATCTTTAAATGCCTGCGGATAACTCTTATGTGATTTTTTTAAACTCATATAGACCTCTTAATTTATTGACCATACTGTCTCAAAATTAAGTGTCCGATGGGATTAGACCAGAACA
>NZ_JBOZPB010000061.1:0-1317 GCF_050848685.1 Shewanella sp. MF08487 | reverse complement strand
GAGGGTGTAACAGATTCTGTGTAACTGCAATTTAGTTAATATGCTTCACAATTCTGTCTTCGAACTCAATAATAAATCGGCTCATCGCAGTACGCCAGTTTCGAATGGGCATGGTCCATTTTTTACTGGCTTCTTTTATGGCAAGGTAAATCATTTTCTTGGCCGAGTCATCATTAGGAAACACCTTACGTTTTTTCAACGCTCTCCTAATCACGCTATTTAATGACTCAATGGCATTGGTCGTGTAGATAGCCTTACGAATATCCTGAGGGTAGTTGAAGAACGTAGTTAAGTTATGCCAATGGTTATGCCACGACTTGCTGATTTGAGGGTATTGGTCATCCCAGGCATTGCTGAAATGCTCGAGTTCGAGTAACGCTTCTTCCTCCGTAGCGGACTGGTAGATGCTTTTAAGACCAGCGGTTACCGCCTTATAGTCTTTCCACGATACGTACTTTAACGAGTTCCTAATCATATGCACGATACAGAGTTGGACATGAGTGGTTGGATAAACGGTATTTATGGCGTCAGGGAAGCCTTTTAGGCCATCTACGCAAGCGATGAGAATGTCCTCAACGCCTCGTTGTTGCAGCTCAGTGAGTACACCTAGCCAGAACTTAGCGCCTTCATTTTCCGCTATCCAAAGCCCCATCAGCTCTTTGTGGCCTTCAAGGTTAACACCTAGCGCTAAGAAAATAGATTTGTTGATAACCCGCTTATCCTGACGGATTTTTACGACGATGCAATCAAGGTAAACTATGGGGTAAATGGCATCTAAAGGCCGGCTCTGCCACTCTACCACTTGCTCGAGAACGGCATTGGTTACACGAGAAACCAACGTTGGCGATATATCTGCGCCGTACCATTCATCAAAGGCTTGAACGATATCGCGGGTACTCATGCCTTGAGCGTAGAGCCACAATATTTTATCGTCCATCGAGGTAAATCTGGACTGGTGCTTTTTGACCAATTTAGGCTCAAAGCTGCCGTCACGGTCTCGTGGCGTATCAAGCTCAAACTGGCCATCTTCAGTCTGAATACGCTTACTGGTTTTACCGTTACGGCTATTAGTTGAGGTAGATTTTTGATGCTTATCATAGCCGAGGTGCTCGTCCATTTCGGCATTAAGGGCGGCCTCAACCGTTATCTTTTTCAGCATTTGACTGAATTGATTTAAGTCTTCAGGTGTTTTAATGCTTTTAGCTGCTTCTTTAGCAAAAGCTTCAATATCTTTGTTGTTCATGAGTAATCTGCCTATCCTTGACTCTCTATAGAGTACTTTTTGATAAGCAGTTACACAAAATTAGTTACAGTCTC